>CASDWR010000048.1 GCA_949284665.1 uncultured Rikenellaceae bacterium
AGACTTCCATAGTTGACGCTGACCGATTTCGTACCCGTAGAAGAGGGCACATTGATCGACATCACCAGGTCTTTCGTCTGGTTGACATAATAGTCGAACGTAAAGTTGAAACGGTCAAGAATCGAGGCCTGAAGCCCGATGTTGTTTTTAAAGGTACGCTGCCACTTGAGTACCGGGTTACCCATCGTAATAGGGATGGCACCCACACCGGTGTAATACCCATAATCGTTGTTGTAATTGTAGGTAGTCATGGCCAGATAGGGATTCGAAGCTGCATTGCCCGAATAACCGGCACTCCAGCGCAAACGCAGTGTAGTAAGCCACGACACATCCTTGAGGAACTCTTCACGATTGATATTCCACCCCAATCCGTAAGACCACATCGGTGCCCATCGGTTGTTCGCACCGTACGTCGAGGATCCGGACGTACGGTAAGAGATATCGGCGAAATAACGGTTGCGGTAATAGATGTTGGCATTGGCAAAGAAGCCGACGCGAGCCGTCAGAGTTTCCGATCCGGAAGGCCTTCCATTGGGTTGATACCCCATCGCATACTTGATATCGTTCAGGTTGTCTTTCATAAATCCCATTCCGATCATGGTCGCCGAAGTACGGTTGGCGTGATCGATGTCACTACCGGCATTGATAGTGAAACCGCTGCCCTGCGAACCGATCAACTTGCTGTAGTTGACCACGATTTTCCCATCGTAGCTTGTTCCCTTACCCGTTGCGAGGCGATAGGTTCCGCGTTGGGTCGGATCGGAGATATTGAGATACTGCGCATCATCGGGTGAAGTATAGTTATCGCTCTGATTTCGGCTGAGGCTCAGGTTGAACTGACCGGTAATGTAAAAGAGTTTTGTAATATACCATTTGGCGTCAATCGTATTGCGCAGGGTTTGCGTACTGCTTTTCGAGAAACTCGACAAGGTAGCATTATAGAGAGGATTCGCCATTCTTGTCGAAGTTTCGTCATTCGGATAAAAATAGTAGTTCTTAATCAACTCTCCGTTCTCATCGTAAATCGGTTCATACGGGTTGAGCTGTGTATACTCACTGAAATCGCCATACGGAGAAGCTGTACTCTCGGTCAAGGTATAGTTGGCACGATAACCGATTGTCAATTTGTTTGCAGTATGGTATCCCACATAGAACATCATGCCGTAATTACGACGGTTATCGCCCTTCATCACACCATAGGTGTCGTTGAAACGAAGTGTGGCGCGATATTCCACATTCTGACCGCGCCCGCTCAAGGCCAGCGAGTGATTATGGCTGAAAGGAACACGCAACGGGGTTCTGACCCAGTTGGTATTTACACCACGACGGACATTCTGCAACTTGATGGCATATGCCTCGTCATACTTTCCATCGGCGGAATCGTACAGTTGTGCCCACTGTTCGACAGCGAGTTTCTGTTCCGCATTACACAAGTTGAGTGAACTGAGGTCCGGAATACTGAAATTGGGGACGAAATTGTAACTCAACCGGGGTTTGCTTTCGGTCACTCGGTTGCGTTCGATGACGATCACGCCATTGGCAGCCCGGTCACCGTACACGATACTGGCCTGCGCATCCTTCAACACATCGACACGCTCGATGTCGTACATATCCAGGTCATACAACTCCTCCATCGAGATTTCCACACCGTCGAGTATAATCAACGGGTTGTTGTAGGCTTTTTCCTCGGCGCTGGTGACGATCGAGTTCGCTCCCCGGATGAGGATTTCTGGGATAGCGTTCGGGTTGGAACCCTGTGCGTTGTTTTCCACGATTACCATACCCGGTGTCAGGGCAGCTATGGCCGCCACGAGATTCGTATTCGATACGGCAATGATATCTTCGGCCTTGAGGGTGGTCACGGATCCGGTAAAAGTATTCTTGTTACGAGTGTAGACACCGTTCACCACCACATCTTCGATATTGGTCGGGCTGTCGTTCAACGCGACATTCAATTCGCTGCTTTTGGTAACGCGTATTGTACGGCTCTCATTGCCCACATAACTGTAAACCAGTTCGGCATAAGGGTTTATTAACGCAAACTCGATTCGATAACGTCCCATTGCATCGGCCACGGCACCGACTCGGCTATCCTCTTTCAGCACGATCTGTGCGCCGGGAAGAGGTACCTTGTTGCGGTCCGTCACGACACCATAGATGGTAATTCGATTCAGTTTGGTAATCCGTTTGATGACTACTGCATCACCCACCACGGAAAATTCATATGGAGAACCTTCCAGGCACTTTTTCAGAAGGGCTTCGACCGTGATATGTTCATAATGGCCCGAAACTCGCGGTAATGCACGAATCTCATCCTCATCATACACGAATCGAATTCCGTGTTTACGGGTGATAGAATTGAGAACAGCCTGTACGGTATTGTTATCGAGATCGATAGTAACCGTAACAGAAAGATCGACTTTCTTAGCCGAGTTCTGTGCCGAAAGAGAAGACAAGTTCCCCCCCCCTGAAAAGATCAGGAACAGGAACAGAACCGGCATAAACCGTAAAAGTTTCTTCATATTCGTTTGGATTTATTAATGGTTAAGTGTTTGTTCGATCATATAGATCATGGCTTCATAATGTGCTCTCGTAGCACCGGAAGAAGATCCGACACGTGATTTGAGCAATTTCAGGATTCGTTTGTTCTGAGCCAGGAAATAGGTTTTCGATTCATCCAGTGTTCTCAAGTTGAGTTTATATTGCCAACCGTATCCATAAGCCTGGTCGAGATTGCGGGCGAGAGTTTCGGCAACTGTTCCGCGACCAAACTGTTCATCGATTTGGTAGCACAGGTCGAGATAGCGGTTCACTTGTCCGGTAGGATCAAGGCCCAAAGCGTCGATCTGATCCACGGAGGGCGCCAGCATGCTCAATGCCGATTTCGATCCGATCTTCACCAACTGACTCTTTTTGGTAACGATCTCACACGAACCCTCTACAAAAAGACGCTGCAGGAAACGATCCGCATCGGTAATCGGACGTCCCTTGATGGCACTTTCCCAAATTTCCTTATAGAGATCATCGAAATACTCTTCTGGGGTATAGGGGTTGTTGGTCCGGGCGATATGGGCAGACAACATGACGTGTCGATACATGTCGAACAGATCGCGAGCGAGGTAATAGCGTACGATCATGGGGAGTTCCACTCTCAAAGGAAACTGGTCGGTGATCTTCTTATCGGCCAGCCAGTCGCACTCTTTGATCTGTTTGATACACCAATGCAAAGCCTCTTTCTGACGCTCCCTAGGGACTGCTACGGCACGAGGTCCTCCATTGGTTCCGGCATTCACTTCGGTAAGATAGATCCCGCCGATGTTACCCATTGCTGCATGGACATAGCGATCGAACTGACGGCCGATATTTTCGTAGGTCATCACGCGATGGCTGTTTTCGGGGTCCTTGTCGACCGGCAGCCATTCATCGAAATGGGCAAGGATGTATTTCAGATTGGCGATTCCGTAATCTGCAGCCTTGACGGGATCATCACCCAGGTCCTCTTCGATGGCACTCGGATCGTAACGGACCACGAGTTGTTGCTTTCCGTAACGATAACGGGGATCTCCTACTTTTTCATCCACCCAACCGCGGATCACAGGCAATTCTTCGAACATGTCCTTATCGGGGACAGGGCAGTATGCATACTTGACAAGATATTCGTCATAAACACCCAGGTCGGGAGGTGTCAGTCTGACCCCTTTGTCTCCGGGTTGAGCGACATAGTTGAAACGGGCATAATCCATGATAGAAGGAGTCGTGCCATATTTTTGGGTGAAAGCAGCCGAACGCAACGAGTCGACCGGATAAGCTGCCGAAGCAGCCATATTGTGCATGAAGCCGAGGCAATGACCCACCTCGTGCGACAGGATATAGGCGATGGACTCCTTCATCACATCGTCGGGCAGTTTGAAATCCCTCACTCTCGGATCAACTTGCGCCGTCTGGATGAAACGCCATTGATTCAGCAGTTTCACCACATCATTGAACACAATCACCGAAGCATTGATAATTTCGCCGCTACGGGGATCGACCCAACTGGGACCCATGGCATTCGAAACGGCCGAGGGCACATAACGGATACATGAATATTTCAGATTATCGGGATCGAAATCAGGATCATCTTTCGGGAAATCGAGCACCTGAATGGCGTTTTTGAACCCAATTTTTTCGAATGCCTTGTTCCATCGGAGGATTCCTTCACGTGCAGGCTCCTTCCATAATTCAGGCATGGCATCGTCCAAATAAAAGACGATCGGTTTGACCGGTTCAACAAGTTCACCGCGGGCATACGCTTCCGGATCGCTTGGTTCGATCCGCCATCGGTTGATTACGGAAAACCGATCGATCTGATCCTTATCGAATGCGAGTCTGGATTTGTCGGTCAAGAAGATTCCGATGCGAGCATCGGCCAGACGGGGTTGCATCGGTTTTTCCGGCAAGAGCATGACCGTCCGTGTCACCTTCATCGTAAACGGATAGTTCTTTTTAAGTTGATACACCAGAAAAGAGGCATTCACCGAATAGGAAAGATAGGATTTTATCGTTACGTTGTCATCGAAAGCCTTGATTTCATCCAATGCGGCACCCGAGGAATTGAACGTACCGGTAAGAGTGATCATCCCGGAATTGGACGCCATGGGCGAAAGGGCCTCATAGTTGCCGACGAACATGGAGGTCATATCAAGTACAAGAGCCGAACTGTCCTTGTTGTAACAAACAATCTTATAGGAGCCGAGCATCGGATCGAGCGAAGCGAGTTCCATGGCACGGCTCAACGACTTGTCGGATTCGTCATAAATGGGTGGAATATTGACGCGCGACAGATAGATAGTCGAATCGATCTGTACGAATTTCACGTGCATCGGATCTTTGGGCTTGAATCCGACCACCCCGAGTTCGTTGTCGCTTGCCTCTGAAATAGTCGAAGCGATCAACATCTCCCGACCGAGATATTTGACAGGGATTTCAAAATAGAGTTTTCCCTTGAGTTTATGCAAGGTAATAAAATTGCCGCGAGCCGTTTCGCAGTTTTTATCCTTGATGAACATTTTTTCGTACGTACTCACTTTGGCTTTCCGTACCGAATCTGCTTTCTGCTCACTTTGAGCCTGGACCTTTTTCTTCCTTTTAAAGAATTGGGCCTCGGCAGGATTGAATGATGCGAACAATAAAAAAGTTAAAAAAATCGTAAACAGTTTTTTCATACACACAACAATTTATCTTTTTAAAAACCAGTTTCAGGTTAATCTTCTCAATCGGGGGTGCTCCCGAATGCAAAACTTATTCATCCAAAAGGCTATCACGCTAACCCACAATCGAATATTTTCCAAATCATCGCCCTGAAAACAATATTTCTTGACGGGATATGACATTCATATTTGATTGCAAATATAGAGTACGAGAGTCCATTCTTCATAATATATCGACCAAAATTAATACGAAACTACAACTAATTTGTTAATTTATCACAAAAAAAGAATTATTTGTTCTTAATTTAACAACGGCAAATTGTATTTCTCTGTCTGTTCCTTACTCAGGGGTTCGCACCGGAATCGCATAAAAGCACTTGGTTTATAGATATATACTTATAATTTTGCGTATCGGAGACGAAACGAAAAAACCATCCGGCACCTTTTATGTTTGGCAATTGCATCGTTTCAGTCAGAACCAAAAAATACGAATTAGAAGTCGGGCAAAAGATCAGACCATCAATGACTAACTTTCATCCGACGATTCATCCGAATACGTTCGCCTTTCACTCATTTTCTCTTCTGCGTTATCCGTTATGTTTTGGTCGTTCGTCGTATTGTTCCTCCACTGAGACGGAGTCATGCCATAATGACTTTTAAATGAGCGACCGAAATACTGGATGGAATTAAATCCGGTCTGAACAATAATATCCATAAGTTTCATCTCTGGCCTGTATTTCAAAAGCCATGCGGCCCGTTTTAACCGTGCAGTATGGATCAATTCGTTGGGGGTCACACCGACTACTGCTTTGACCTTCGTAAAAAGGGCGGTTCGGCTGACGGCCAGTTCGCGACACAGGAAAGACACATCCAGGCAATCGTTTCCCAGATACTGGTCGATCAACGAGAAAAGTTTGCGTGTGAACGTTTCATCGAGCGGGTTGGTTGCCAAAGATTCGGCCGACAGGGAGGGAGCATCGTGGAATTTCTTGTGGATCAGCATTCTGTTATGAAGAATACTTTCACATTTTGCAAGCAGCACGTCGACATGGAATGGTTTGAACACATAATCGTCCGCTCCCTGTTTCAGTCCTTCAATGTTCTGTTCCGGGGTAGCCAAAGCGGTCAACAGCACTACGGGAATATGACACAATTCGAAATCGGATTTGATGCGCGCGCACATTTGCGTACCCGACATACGGGGCATCATCACATCGCTGACAATCAGGTCCGGTTGTTTTTTACGAGCTGTCTCCAGACCTGCTTCGCCATCGGCAGCCTGCAATACGGTATATCCGGGTGTAAAAATCCGAACCAACATTTCCCGCAACTCGACATCGTCTTCCACCACGAGGATTGTATACTTTTTCTCTTCTCCAGTTCCTTCGGCGACGATAACATCATCGTAGTGAACAGGCGAAGGGGGTTCATCTCCATCCGTTTTGTTGACAAGTTCAAGCCGCTCACTCGCAACTCCGATTTGCACCTTTTCCCTGTCACAGAGGTGTTCTTTCCCGAATGGTAACTCCACTGTAAAGACCGATCCTGCTCCGGGGGTACTTTCCACGCCGATTCGTCCGCCATGAAGTTCCACGATCTCTTTCGTGAGGGCCAGACCGATTCCCACTCCGGTTTCCGACGAATGTTCATCGTTGTGATAGAAGCGTTCAAAGATCGTTTCGAAAAGTTCCGGGGAGATTCCATGCCCCGTATCGGCAACACTCACTTTTACCCCATTCGTTTCACATACAACCCGTACGACGATGCTTCCCCCCTCCGATGTATGTTTAAATGCATTGGATATCAAATTGTAGAATACTTTCTGCATCTGTACCGGATCGAACCATAGCATGACAACACCTTCCGGTTTTTCGATCTTGAATGAGACTCCTTTTAATCGGGCGTAATCGTGGAACGAAATGTACACCTGTTCGAGTTGCTCGATCAAGTCATTTTCTACCACCCGAAGTTTCAGGAATCCCTGCTCCTGTTTTCTAAAGTCGATCAGCTCGTCGATAAGCATTTTCAGATGGGTAGCGTTTCGGCGAATGCCGGTGAGCGTATCACGCAACCGGACGGCCAATCCCGAATCACTCATCAACAGATCGAGTTGTCCGATAATCAAAGTCAGAGGAGTACGGAATTCATGCGATATATTGGTAAAGAAACGCAATTTCCATTGGGTAACCAATTCGTTACGTTCCTTGTCCTTACGTTCGATCTCCAGAGCATCTTCGAGTCTTCTTTTGGAATCATAATAGCGGACTACGGTATACGTGATTGCAATGATCGCAATCACGTAAAGGATATAGGCATAGATCGAGGCATAAAACGGGGGATATACCCTGATGTGCAATGAGATCGGATCGGAATCGCCGGTAGCGTTCGCATGTTTTCTAAGGACGGTTAAAGTGTAGGAACCGGGTGGAAGATTCATATACCCGATGTTATTCCCGGGGGTAAGATCGTGCCATGTTTCGTCATACCCTTCGAGCATATACTGATAGTCGTTCGGGTTGAAGTTGATATAGTCATCGTAACCCACCTCGACATCGAACATGGTTTGTCGATGAGTCAATACGAGAGAAGATGCATAAGGCATGGCCTTTTCGATTACACCGGTACGGTCGTTGGCCCGAACGGTTTTACCATCCACTCGGACGTTTGAGAAGCATATTGCAGGCGAAGGCGCGAAATCGAACATGTCTCCCACTGGGATATATGCGATTCCATTCATCCCGCCAAAAAAGATTTCTTCGCTTTGGCGATGGTTGTAAATGCACCCATTGAGCATTGAAATGACAGGGAATCCATTATGCGTATCATAATTAACGCTTCTCCACCGATCGATGTCGACGATCGAGATGCCCTCTTCGTAACCGGCCGCCAACAAACCGTCGCGGATTTCAGCAACGGAGGTAATGACCTCTCCTCCCATACCGCAATTCCCCTTGTCGTATCGGGTAAAACTTTTGGTCTCCGTATCGAAATGGAGCAGACCGTTTCTGGTAGTTGCAATCCATACCCGGTTCTGGCTGTCACAATACAGGGCATTGACGACATCGTTCAGAAAGGGTTGTCGGAACCAGAGTTCGGGGGCATTGTTTTTCGAGAGTCGATACGCTTCGAATATATTTCTTTGTGAAACGATATACAGATTGTCATTGTTGTCGAGCAACACGTTGAACACCCGCTGCAGATTCAGCAGGCGCTCGACCTGACGTGTGGTAGTATGCAAGCGAAACACACCGGCATAAGAGGCCACATAGAGCCACTCGCCGTGCAGTTTGATGTCGTGTACGATTTCTGTTCCTTCGTCGAAATATGCGACATCGCCGATATGGAGGTGTTCGAAACGCCGATTCCGGATATCGAAACAACTCACTCCTCCCATGAAGCTACTCAACCACAACATGTTTTGTTTTGGCTCATACACGACTTTTTTGATATTGTTACCCGATATATTGCTATTGGTCGTATTGTAGAACTGTGATTTGCCGGTGGATCGGTTGTAATAATAGAGTCCTTTGTCGGAGGTGGCAGCCCAAACGTTATTCCGATTATCAATGGCAATGTCTGCCACAACCGTCCACGATAAATCGTCATTCCGAATCGGAATGGTTCCGAATTGCGAACCGTCGGGAGAGAAATAAGTGATTCCCGTATAGTATGATCCGCACCACATTGTCCCTCGCCGATCCCGGATGATACACTCCACGGTAAGGTTGCGCATTGCGTAGAGCGATTCGGCCGATTTACCGAAATGCCGGAACTCTTCGGTTTCGGGATCGAAGCAATCGAGTCCGTACATGGTCCCAAACCAAAGCAATCCGTTCCGGTCATCGCACAAGCATTTCACATAATTATCAGTCAAGCTATTGGGATCATCTCCGTCGTGTATCCATTGTCGCAGGGTACCATCTTTGCTGATCCGATAGACCCCTTCGCCACGAGTCGTAGCCCAAATATTTCCACTTTGGTCACACAACAGGGCATTGATTTTGGAACGTGTGGGGATCACGCATTCCGGGCGTTTCCCCTTCTCAAGTCGGAACAACCCGGTAGAGAGAGTTCCCATGTAAAACGTACCGTCGGGTGTACAGATCATACCGGTCACCTCATCCATATCCGGCAATGCGACCCCCTCGTATTCTCCTTTCTCCGGGCTCCAACACAACATGCGTCCGCCCACCGTGGCATACACAATACCCTCGTACATGCACATTGCCCCAATGGACCGGCCGGCAAGAAAACGATTCGTAAAAATCGGGATAAAAGTTTCTTTCTCCAGACTGTATTGCACGATACCACGCCCTTCGCAAATATAGATCAATCCGTTACCGTCACCTTTTATCGATTTTACAAGCAGGAATTCATTGGTTTTCGAACCATCCTGCAAAACGATCCGTTCTTTGGGCAACGTACCGTGATATTTAAAAAGCCCTTCGTTACCGGCAATCCATATGGCCCCGTTTTCGTCTTGATAGAGAGCGGTTATGCTGGTCTGCGAGAAGCCCTCCTCGATACCAAGATGTCTGAAAACGATTCGATCGGGCATCGCAAAGCCCCGCAAAGGCAAAAGAGACAGAGCGAAAAAAACTAAATGTAATTTTTTCATTGCGATGCCGGGTTAGATCGAAACTAAAGTAATATATTTTTTCGACACGACCAAATTTATCATTCCCCCTCAAAAGCAGATCACATCCAAACATTTTGCACACAACGACATAGATCGATGTACATTGCAACAGAACGGAAGGGGAGCATATCGTTTATCGGATGAAGCCACCCGAACGAAT
>CASDWR010000049.1 GCA_949284665.1 uncultured Rikenellaceae bacterium
TAGGGTTTGAGTTGTCTGATCCGTTCGCCCCAAACCTCTTCCGGTTCTCCCATGGAAACCCAAACATCCGTATAAAGAAAATCACAATCCCGGACAGCTTCATCCACATTCTCCGTCACGGTAATCTTTGCACCCGTCTCATTTGCTATGTTCCGACATGTCGCCACGAGTTCTTCCGATGGGGCACACCCTGCAGGACATGCGGCACGGAAATCCATCCCCATCTTCGCCGCTCCGACCATCAACGAATTGCCGACGTTGTTGCGGGCATCTCCGAGATAACAGAATCGCATTTCGGAGAAAGCCTTGGACGAGTGTTCGTGCATCGTCAGCAAATCGGCGATCACCTGTGTAGGATGAAACTCGGTCGTCAATCCGTTCCACACCACTGCACCGGAATACTCAGCCAGTTTTTCCACGATTTCCTGGCCATATCCACGATACTCTATCCCATCATACATCCGCCCCAAGACACGGGCCGTATCTTCGATACTCTCTTTCTTACCCATCTGCGAACCGGTAGGACCAAGATAGGTCACGCATGCGCCCTGATCATATGCACCGACTTCAAATGCACAACGTGTACGGGTAGAATCCTTTTCAAACAACAA
This sequence comes from uncultured Rikenellaceae bacterium, assembly GCA_949284665.1. Taxonomy (GTDB): domain Bacteria; phylum Bacteroidota; class Bacteroidia; order Bacteroidales; family Rikenellaceae; genus Tidjanibacter. The sequence continues at coordinate 612 of CASDWR010000049.1, forward strand.
TACGATATTCTTGCCTTCCAACATCCGGCGTTCACACCCGGCCTTTTTGTCGGCCTTCAATTTTGCGGCCAGTTTCACCAGGCCCTCAATCTCTTCGGATGAGAAATCCAACAACTTCAAAAAACTTCTTCCTTTGATATCCATCTCTTTATTTCTCCGTTAAGCATCAAAACAATTTCACAAGCAGTGCAATGCAGGGTCCTGCCACCGGATCTGTTCAAGTACGCCATATACCCAAGTCGCATCCCGTATTCTACATTCTACAAATATACGCATTTTCTCGAAACATAAGGAATATCTCGAAGAATTTACTATTTTTGTAGCTACAAAAAATGACATCATGGGAAAAATCGTAGCTCTTGCTAACCAGAAAGGCGGTGTAGGAAAAACCACTACAGCGATCAATCTCGCTGCCAATTTGGCCATCATGGGGAAAAAGATCCTTTTGGTGGATGCCGACCCTCAAGCAAATGCCACCTCGGGACTCGGCTTCGACATCAATGAAAAAGGGATCTACGAATGCATCGTCGGAACATGTGGCGTGACCGAGGTGATCCGTCACAGCGACGCAATCAAAAAGTTGTCCGTACTCCCTTCAAGTATTGATTTGGTAGGTGCGGACACGGAACTTGCAACCCTCGATGACGGGCACTTTCGTCTCAAAAAATGCCTTGATCCCGTCCGAGACGACTACGACTACATATTCATCGACTGCTCGCCGTCACTGGGCTTCATTACGCTCAACGCCCTTGTGGCTGCAGACAGCGTGCTGATCCCCGTACAATGCGAATATTTCGCACTCGAAGGTCTCGGCAAACTGTTGAACACGATTAAGATCGTCAAATCGAAACTCAATCCCCATTTGGAAATCGAAGGTTTTGTAATGACCATGTATTCCCGGTCTCGTCTGGCCAATCAGGTTACGATCGAAGTGCGCGAACATTTCCAACATTTGGCTTACGACACCATCATACAGCGTAATATCCGTCTGGGTGAAGCACCCAGTCACGGGAAACCGGTGATTTTGCATGATGCCAATTCTGCCGGCAGCGTTTGTTACCTGAATATGGCAAAAGAGTTTCTCAAGAGAAATAAAAAAGGTTGATTCTACGTTGAATAACCGGTGAATCGACGAACTCATCATGAATATGAAAAATAAAGGATTAGGCCGTGGACTCGGCGCGATTTTCGAAACGGAAGGAGGTAACTTCCCGGTTGACATAAATTCAGCCAACCATTTGGAGGAATTGGAGTTGCGACACATCATTCCCAATCCGAAACAGCCTCGCACCATATTCGACGAAGATGCCCTCGAAGAACTTGCCGACTCGATCAAGACCCTCGGGGTAATCCAACCCATAACTGTCCGCAAGGAGACTGACGAACAATATATCATTATCAGTGGTGAACGTCGGTGGCGAGCAGCGGGTTTGGCCGGATTGTCTTCGATTCCTGCATATGTCCGTGAAGCGGATGACCAAACCCTCCATGAAATGTCGCTTGTAGAGAATATTCAGAGACAGGATTTGAACGCCATGGAGATTGCCATCAGTCTCCAACGACTGATGGATGAATGCGGTGTCACTCAGGATACGCTCGCATCAAGGGTCGGGAAAAAACGTTCGACAGTGGCCAACTATTTACGTTTGCTCACCCTCCCGCCTGAAGTCCAACTCGCCGTCAAGGAGGGGCAAATCTCCATGGGCCATGCCAAAGCAATCGCTTCCGCCTCCGAACATGCCCGCATGGGACTGCTTAAAAAGTGTATCCGTAAAGGTCTTTCGGTTCGACAAGCTGAAGAGTTGGCCAAAAAATCGAATGCTCCACAGGCATCCCCGACGATCGAAGATACCGAGTTTCCGGACAGTTATACTCGTCTTGTGGAACATTGTGCCCGACTGTTTTCCGAAGATATCGCCATTCGAAAAGACAAAAACGGCGGAGGCAAGATCGTAATCGGTTTTTCATCGGACGAGGAGATCGAACGCTGTCTCTCCAAACTGGAACAATTATCGAAATAGAAGAGGAAAGGCGACATGTTGTCGAGCGGAGCCAAAAAATCCATCTTATTCACCTTGCTGGCCGGGGTCTTGTTTGCAATACTCCCCGGAGGAGATATTGTTGCCAAAGAGAAAAAAGACAAAAAGGCCAAACGCAAAAAA
>CASDWR010000050.1 GCA_949284665.1 uncultured Rikenellaceae bacterium
AATCGAACTCGTCCCAAACCGTCAATCCGCTCTCTATCGCATCCGCTTCGAAAAAGACACCCCTCCTTATCTGATCCTCAACACCGCATCCGGAACACTCGAGAATCAGGGGAATGCCATTTGGGGATATCAACATGTTGATGGTGAAACGAAAGTATACATCCACTTGGAATGTTCTGCCGATCCCGTAAAAGCCGTTATCGTGTCAGGGACAGCGGGACAAACTGGAAACCGTACCGAAGGAGAAGATGCCTCCATCGCCCTGCTTTTCGAAAAGGGAACCTCTGAAATCTACGTCCGCTATGGCATCTCCTTCATCGACACGGAGCAGGCAGCACGCAACCTCTCCCGGGAAATCCCCAACTACGACCTGGATCGCCTGGCTCGCGAAGGACGTGCCATATGGAACGAAAAACTCGGCAAAATACGTATCGACGGCGATGACCCAGACGCAAAAACGATCTTCTACACTTCGTTGTACCGTACCTACGAACGAATGATTTGCCTGACCGAGGACGGCCGATATTACAGTGCATTCGACGGCCGCATACACCAGGACGACAGACCTTTCTACACGGATGACTGGATTTGGGACACATACCGTGCCGTACATCCGTTGCGTGTACTCATCGAACCCGAAATGGAAACAGACATGATCCGATCGTTCCTGCGCATGGCCGAACAGATGGAACACCCATGGATGCCGACCTTCCCGGAAGTGACGGGCGATTCGCGACGTATGAATTCGAACCATGGTGTGGCTACGGTTATCGACGCATGGCGCAAGGGACTCCGGGATTTCGATCTGGCCGAAGCATACCGATTCTGCAAAGCCGGCATCACGGAAAAATCCCTTGCACCTTGGTCAGGAACGACAGGGGGACCAGTCACCCGATTCTACTGGGAAAAAGGATACTTCCCTGCCTTGTCTACCGGGCAAAAGGAGTACGCCGAAGAGGTGCACTCTTTCGAAAAACGCCAACCCGTTGCCGTCACGTTGGGAACCGCTTACGACGAATGGTGCCTTGCCCAAATTGCCGGAGAATTGGGGCTGAATGACGACTCGCTGCGATTCGCCCGCGGCGGATTCAATTATCGCAACATATACAATCCGGAAACCGCTTTCTTCCATCCAAAAGACGAAAAAGGTCGTTTCGTAGAACCTTTCGATTATGTTACCTCCGGAGGACAGGGCGCTCGGGAAGCCTATGGAGAAAACAACGGATGGATCTATCGTTGGGATGTTCCGCACAATATCGCCGATTTGATCGACCTGATGGGCGGATCGGAAGCGTTTGACCGTAATCTCGATGCACTGTTCAACACCCCGCTGGGCCAGAGCAAATATTCGTTCTACGCCCAACTGCCAGACCACACCGGCAATGTGGGGCAGTTCTCCATGGCAAATGAGCCTTCGCTCCACATCCCTTATCTGTACTGTTACGCCGGGAAACCGTGGAAAACACAAAAAATGATCCGCACACTGCTTGGTGAATGGTTTAGAAATGACCTGATGGGAGTTCCGGGCGACGAAGACGGAGGTGGCATGTCGGCATTCGTTGTTTTCTCTATGCTCGGTTTCTATCCCGTAACACCGGGACTGCCGATGTACGTGATCGGGTCACCGATATTCGAACATGCAGAAGTAACGCTCGGAAACGGGAAATCACTCTCGATCATCTGCCGGAACTATGCTCCCGAAAACAAATACATTCAATCGTGCAGCCTCAACGGGAAAACGTTGGATCGATGCTGGATCACACACGAGGAGTTGATTAATGGAGGGAAACTGGAATTTGTGATGGCCGACAAACCCAATAAAAAATGGGCATGCGACAGCGTACCGCCATCGCTCCAAATGGTCGAATAACCCCGCCTCCCGCCCATAAGCAAAGAGAGTGGAACCATCGAATAGCCATCACAACCAGATTCGGAACCCCGACAAAAGCCCATTCCTCCCTCCATTTGTACCGCATGAAGAAAAAGTTAAATTCATAATAGATCATTTGAAACAAAAAGATAATAACCTAATTTTGTACCCGTATGACAACATCGAAAAAAAACATCATTGCGTTGTGTCTTTCGCTGGCACTCGTTTCGTGCCAGAAGGCCACGGAGCAGACCTCTTTCCTGCTGCTCGGCGATATTCATTATGACAAAATCGAAAACCACGATCTGGCATGGCTGGCTACCACAAAAGACGATCTGCGTCAGGTAACGACCGAGTACACCCAGTGGACTGCCAACAACTGGGATGGATTCGCCGCCAATTTCATGCGCGTAATCGATTCTCTCTCGCCTTCGATCAAGGCCGTGGCACAAATGGGCGACCTGTCGGAAGGACTCGCCGGGACACCCGCATTGGCTGAACAAATGGCTGAATGCGTATTTGAAATGTGGGACAGCCTCGGCATTGCAATACCGACTGTCGTCACCAAGGGGAACCACGACATCACCGGCCCGGGAGCTGTGGAGGCTTTCGACAAGATTTACCTGCCCAACATGGCCCGCCTGGCAGGTGTGGATTCCCTTTCGAGCGCCAATTACGCCGTTCAGGTCGACGATGACGTACTTTTTGTATGCTTCGATCCTTGGGACCGGAAAGGCGATAATCTCGATAAACTTGCTGCCAATCTGGCTTCGAGCGACGCACGTTATAAATTCGTACTCGTTCATGAACCAATCATCCCGATCAATGAACGTTGCTGGCACATTCTCCGCCGCGACAATGACCGGCGCGAACGCTTGTTGGAAATCATTGCCAAGGAACAGGCCATCGTGCTTTGTGCCCACATGCACCTCTACTCCGTAGTACGTCGCGACACCCCTTGGGGACCGATCGTACAGATTCTGGTGAACAGCGTAATCCGCGATCCGCAAATGCTTGAACCGCGAAACATCATCACCGAGTACGGCCCCTCATTGGCCACCAACGTCCCTGACTGGGAACCCGAAACCCTTGACCAGCGTGTTGCATGGCTGGAAGCCGAAACTCCCCACGTAAAATATTTCAAGGTCATGGATCTCCCCGGATTCGGAATCCTGTCCATCGACAAGGCAACCGACCGCATCCTCTTGGACTATTATGCCGGATATGGGAAGACCCCATACGAAACTACCGACATTTCGGAAATTATAAATCTCAAATAAAAACTTAGAACAAAACCATGAAAAAGTTTCTGACATCGTTCCTGCTATTCCTGGCGGCACTGTCGCTCCAGGCACAGGAACCTATTCAAAAAGCGGTCGTCAAAGAGGCAGAAGCCGTTATCGGCCAGGTACGCCATCAGGAGGCACAAGGATCCTATATGCCCTCTTTCGAGATCGACAGGGCCGATGTCCCGGTAAAGAATGTCATACTGATGATCGGTGACGGTATGGGTCTGGCTACCGTAGCCACAGCCATGTATGCCAACCGCGGAGAATTGACCATGACAAACCTCCAGACACTCGGGCTGGTACGTACCCAATCCGCCGACAGCTTTACTACTGACTCGGCGGCTTCCGGAACAGCCTATGCCACAGGACAGAAAACCAACAACAGTTCATTGGGTGTCGATGTGGATGACAAACCGATTGCCAATATCCCTGAAAAGGTCGCCGAAGCCGGAATCATTTCGGGGGTAGTTTCGACCGATGACCTCAACGGGGCTACTCCTGGTGCTTTCTTCGCCCATCAGCCCGACCGGGGCATGACCGCCGAAATATGGGGAGACCTTCCGTCGAGCAAACTGACTTTCTTCTCTGCCGGCAGCAAGGAGATGTTCGAAAAGCAGAGCGAGGCCACACAAAAGGCTATCAAAAAACAGTTCACGGTCGTCAATACCCCCGACGAAACAAAAGCCATCAAAAAATCAAAACGCCTCGGCTACCTGCCCGAAGCACGTTACACCGCTTCCGTCAATAAAAATCGGGGCGACTATCTGCCCGCTACCACCCAGATGGCTATCGACTACCTGTCGGAAAGAAGCAAAAACGGTTTCTTCCTGATGGTCGAAGGTGCCAGAATCGACAAATCCGCCCATTCGAATGACTATCCGGCCGTAGTAGGTGAAACTCTCGACTTCGACAAAGCCGTAGAAGTAGCCATCCGTTTTGCGGAAAAAGACGGAAATACGCTGGTCATCATATCCGCCGACCACGAAACAGGTGCCCTCTCACTCCGCAGCGGCGACATCAGTAAAGGTAACATGAAAGGTGTATTCGTATCGAAAGGACACACACCGATTATGGTCCCCTTGTTCGCATACGGTCCCCAGTCATTACGATTCGCCGGTGTACAGGAAAATAGCGATGTCAGCAACAAGATCGTAGACTTGCTGCTTAACAAATAATTCGCAAAACTTCGTTTTAACAGAAGCCTCCTCGTTCGGGAGGCTTTTTTTGTCTCGTTACACCGGTATCCCGGATTCAATGATGGCCACAACCCAATACAGGATCCATACTCATTCGTGAGTTTCCCTTTATATCTCTCTTCCTCCATAAACCAATGCATGTCATTTCCCAATCGTTTGATTCCTAATTTCCCTCCTACAATTGCGGTTGTCAGGTCCCCCACTGAAAACATACGCCTCATTTCTCCTCCCAAAAATCCTCGATATACCATACCATCCGGGAAATTAAACCGACTAACAGAATAAGACAACCGGGGGAAAAGCATGGTATTCCAATTCCAAATTTGTACCCTCCGCTCTCTCATATCGGCTGTTATCTTTGTATCTCCGGACCGACACCCGCCTCTGCCCATAATCGAACGTTTCGTCTCCGTTCCCTTTCCTCCCCCCCCACAATTCAGCACGGGTACCGATTCGTTCCCGACCTTTCATCCTTTAATATCTAAGTTTCTTTTCCAAATACTTTTTTAACAATGAAAAAAAATCTATGGCAACAATTGTCGGGAATCCTTCCGACATGGGGAAAACGTATCGTACAGGCACTGGCCAATATTCCGAACGACAAACATCTGCATTTCGAAGCCGGTACAATCATCGCAGGATTCTTCACACTTGTCTGGCCCCTGGGATGGCCCGTCATCCCTGTCGTCTGCATCGGGCTGGCAAAAGAAGCAATCGATGAAATAGGAAGGGGAAAAGGCGATTGGAAAGATCTTTTGGCAACGACACTCGGAGGATGTGTCGTACAAATCAT
>CASDWR010000051.1 GCA_949284665.1 uncultured Rikenellaceae bacterium
AATCCGCCCGAATAGATTTTCAACGAACTGTGCAATCCGTATTCCATGCTGAAGTAGGCGATTCGAGGGCCTTTTGCTTCCGACTTCTTATTCATGTATTCTTGGAAAGCGGCATAAATGGCATCGAGTCTTCCCAAGAATTCCGAATCGGCCTCAAGTTCCTGAATACGTTTGTAATGGAGTTTGTCGAGGAATGAAATCGGGTTGCGTTCACATTCGACCCAAAGTTCTTCGTCGATGTATTCGAAGAGTTCGTGCGCCCCCAGTGTCCAGGACCACCACAGGTTTTTCGACAGTACTTCCAACGGGTGCAACCGTTCGGGAAGACTTTTTTCCACCATCAGACGTGTCCATGTCGGGGTATTGCTTACCAGCTGCTGGCGGACGAAATTGACCTGTTCGTTATAGGCGCCGCCGCCATCATAAACCGCTTTGTTGGTACGGGCCACGGCATTGGTCATAGCCAGGTCGTATGCCTTGTAATAGTATTCGATCAGATTTTCCCAGAGGGCTGTTTCGGAGATATGGCGGGCCGATTCCCGAACCGCGGCATACTCCTCTTCACTCATGGCGGCATATTTTTCGATGGATGCCGCGATCCGGTCTATTACCTGGGCATCGTTGGTGTCGTTGCGTTCGATGACTTCGACCCCTTTGTGATCTTTGGCATGGTCCGCAACCCAGAGTCCGAAACCGGCCAGAGTCGTCGTAATGGTCGGGACGGAGAATGCGACGCTTTCGAGCGGCGTATAACCCCACGGTTCGTAATAGGAGGCAAAGACCGTTACGTCCATGCCTGCCAGCAATTCATAATAGGGTTTGTTGAAAATCCCGTCGTCACCTTGCAGGTAAGAAGGAACGAAAATGACCTTGACGCGGCTCGATGGGTCGAGCAGGCGGCTGTCCCGCATGGAGCGCATGATGGGATCCCAATCCGGATTGGAAAGGTAATGGGTCGTATGAGGTGAAAGGTTGGTGTCGATGGGTGAGTCCGCATTTTTCAGATGGGCGATCAGGTCCTTGCGCGGGCCGTCATTGCCTGCGGGAACAGTGAGATAAGCCAGGATCTCCCGATCGTTTTGCCCGTTTTCGGCCAGACGTTTGAGCGATTCCATGAAAACGTCAAGTCCCTTGTTTTTGAATTCATACCGTCCGCTTGTGCCGACTATCAAAGGCTCTTTCTCGAATTTATGCCCCAGACAGGCCTCGGCCACCCGGATCATCACCTCGCGCGCTTGCCGGCGTTTGTCGTCGAATTCCGCGCCTTTCCAGACAAAATCGTCTTCGAAGCCATTCGGTGTAACGATACCGACTTCGTTACCGAGTAGGTATTTGCACTCTTTTGCCGTGATGTCACTGACGGTGCAGAAACAGTCGTGGTAACCCGCAGCTATCTTTTCCAGAGAGTGTTTGGCTACCACGTTGTATTGGCGTGCGAAATCATCCGCATTGTATTGGGAAAGGTTTCCGTAGAGCGGAAGTCCGTTTCCGGCGATGCAACGCCCCATGACAGTGGCATGTGTAGTGAACAGTGTTGCGGTATAGGGGGCATTTTTGCGGAGGTAAAGGCCGCCGCTGGCCGTCATCCATTCGTGAAAATGGGCCGCTGTCCGATCGGTCGACGAACAGAAGGTTTCGATATAGCTTTCGATAACCTTCCCTGCCGCGTAACCGAAAAGTACCGGTTCGATGTAATCCCACTGTCCGCTGATGGAGTCCACATGGTAAGTCTCCCAGAGAAATTTGAGAATGTCGTCTTTGTGCGAAATGAACGAACTGAAGTCGACCAGGATGGCGATCGGATTCCCGTTTACTTTCCAACGTCCTACCCGGATACGGATTCCGTCGTTGTAAACCATTTGTCTCCAATTCTTGAGCAGATTCGAATCTTCCTCGAATTCCGGATTATTATTGTCTCCCCGGTTGATATCGGGTCCGATAAGAATATATTTATCTCCCAACTGACTGGCGATCGTCTGTGCTTTCGTGGCTACTACGGTATGGATACCGCCTACCTTGTTGCATACTTCCCAACTTACTTCGAACAAATAGTCGGGCAGTTGCAGCGTTTCGTTTTTTATCACTGTCATTTTTTCGGATTTTTTTCTGTTTCACGGCGATTCGTCGCATGGAACCGCGCTGCAAAATTATTAAAATATATTTGGTTCATAAAATAAATTGTCTGTTTTATGGGACTACCAGTAGCGTTTAGTTTCCAAACCGTTCGGGTATGTCGGTTTGTGCTGTCGATGTCAGGATCGGATGTCGAACAATTCGCCGATGATGTAGTCGGCGATCAGAAAACGTTCCGGGGGCAGCCAATATTTTTTGCCGTCGGTTTTTAATGAGCCGTTTTCGATGAAACGTCGGGCCGAATGGAGAAAAAATTGCAATTTGCGTGCCCCGAAGAGTGATTCGAGCCGGTTTAGGTCGATTCCCTCTGCCGTGCGTAACGAGACCATCACAAACTCATTGTATCGTTCTTCAGAATTCAGACGCTCATATGTATAGATGGTTTCAGTGCCGGCTTCCGCGATGTATCGGGACAGCGAAGCTACTGTTTGCCATCTTGTGTCGCCGTCGTACGAGTGGGCGGCAGGGCCGACTCCAAGGTAGGGCGTGTCGTTCCAATAACTGGAATTATGCCGTGAACGATAACCTGCAAGGGCGAAATTCGATATTTCATAGTGTTCGAATTCCGCTTCCGTCAACATCCTGTGGAGAAGCAGGTATTCCGTTTCGCTGCATGTTTCGTCGACCGGCTGCAATTCACCGCGTTCCGCCTTGATCCCGAATGGCGTACGGGGTTCGAATGTCAGATGGTAGGCTGAAACGTGTTGTACCTGCAACGATAAAGCCGTTTCGATGTTGTTTTCCCACTCTTCGATTGTCATTCCGGGAATACCGTAGATGAGGTCGATCGAGATGTTGTCGAATCCCAGATTTTGTGCCTTTTGGACCGCATCGATTGCTTGACGGGCCGTGTGGCGGCGATTCATGAAAGTCAGGTCCCGGTCGATAAAGGACTGGATCCCGATGCTCAGCCGGTTGATCGGAGTGGCGGTGCGCAGGGCCTGCAGATATTCCGTCGTTAGGTCGTCCGGATTGGCTTCGACGGTAATTTCCCCGACGTCGTCGCATCCCCATAATTTTTCGGCCACGGTGAGCAGATGGCCCAGTTCGTCCGGCGAACAGGTGGTTGGGGTCCCCCCTCCCAGATAGATTGTCTCCAGGCGGTGCTTGTCCATGAATATACGGCGATGCTGCATCTCTTTGATGAGTGCGTTCAAAAGCGCTTCCTTCTTCGAAAGTGAGGCGCTTTTGTAGAAATCGCAGTATCCGCAAACCTTTTTGCAAAAAGGAATATGTATGTAAAGTCCCGCCATCGGTCCGGTTATTGTAGGCCAAAATTTCTCCAATATAACAAAAAACGACGAAATTTGTCGGCCGTTATAAAATTTTTATTCTCGCAGACGTTGGAGATGCTGATTAAAGAATTATCGGATCGAAAATTATCTGCGTGCAGATGAAAAATTAAAAATTTTTAAAAAAATACTGTTATTTGTGTAACAATAATGAAAAAAGTGGCTATCTTTGTCGCGGGAATGGAGTATTGACACGAAGTCGAGAGTTATACGGCAAAAAGATATGATCGATTCCGCGGTATTTTTCGATTTTTGGCGTTGCGGTTATTGCAGGCAGTTGGGGATTTGGTTTCTGAACCGACAACCGAGATGTGAAAGTCCGCTTTCCCGATGATAATAGAAGTTAGGTGTTTAACTAAAAATAGATGTGATTATGGCAAAGATCGATTTGAGCAAGTATGGGATCTCCGGTGTAAAAGAGATCGTGTACAATCCCTCTTACGAGCAGCTTTTCGAGGCGGAGATGGATCCGTCGCTCGAAGGTTACGAGAAGGGACAGTTGACCGATATGGGCGCTGTGAATGTGATGACCGGTATCTATACGGGCCGTTCGCCGAAAGACAAGTTTTTCGTGATGGACGACACGACGCGGAATACCATCTGGTGGACCAGCGAAGAGTACAAGAACGACAACAAGCCCGTCACTCCCGAAACTTGGAAAGTTTTGAAAGATATTGCATCCAAGGAGTTGTCCAACAAGAAACTTTATGTGATGGATACTTTCTGCGGGGCCAATGAAAACACCCGCCTGAAGATCCGTTTCATCATGGAAGTGGCTTGGCAGGCACATTTTGTGAAGAATATGTTCATCCGTCCCACCGAGGAGGAACTGGCCAACTACGGCGAACCCGATTTCGTGGTACTGACGGCATCGAAAGCCAAAGTTGAGAACTACAAGGAACTTGGGTTGAATTCCGAGACGGCCGTAGTATTCAATCTGACCGAGAAAATGCAGGTAATCATCAATACATGGTATGGCGGCGAGATGAAAAAAGGCATGTTCTCATATATGAATTATCTGCTTCCGCTCAAGGGGATTGCTTCGATGCACTGTTCGGCCAATACGAACAAAGCAGGTGAGACGGCGATTTTCTTCGGTCTTTCGGGAACGGGCAAGACGACGCTTTCGACCGACCCGAAACGTGAGTTGATCGGTGACGACGAACACGGATGGGACGATGACGGTATTTTCAACTTCGAGGGAGGGTGTTATGCCAAAGTGATCAATCTCGACAAGGAGAGTGAACCCGACATCTGGAATGCCATCAAACGCGATGCGCTGTTGGAAAACGTTACGGTGGACGAGAAGGGGCATATCGACTTTTCGGACAAGAGTGTGACAGAGAATACCCGCGTTTCCTACCCGATTTATCATATCAACAACATTGTGAAGCCGGTTTCGAAAGCTCCAGCTGCGAAAAAGGTGATTTTCCTGTCGGCCGATGCATTCGGTGTACTGCCGCCCGTGTCGATTCTGACTCCGGAGCAAACCAAATATTATTTCCTTTCGGGTTTTACGGCCAAGCTGGCGGGTACCGAACGTGGAATTACCGAACCGACCCCTACCTTCTCGGCTTGTTTCGGTGCGGCGTTCCTGTCGCTTCATCCCACCAAATACGGTGAAGAGCTGGTAAAACGAATGGAAAAGTCGGGGGCGACTGCTTATTTGGTCAATACCGGTTGGAACGGTACCGGCAAACGTATCTCGATCAAGGATACGCGTGGCATTATCGATGCTATTCTTGACGGTTCGATCGACAAGGCGCCGACCAAGCAGATCCCCTATTTCGACTTTAAGGTGCCTACGGCTTTGCCTGGAGTGGATCCTGCAATTCTTGATCCGCGCGACACATATAAGGATGTGGAAGAGTGGAACAAAAAGGCTGTCGATCTGGCTGGCCGCTTCATCAAGAATTTTACCAAGTTCACGACCAATGAGGCAGGTAAGGCACTTGTTGCTGCCGGTCCTCATCTGGAGGAAAAGGAAGAGAAAAAAGGGTGTTGCTGCAGTAAGAAGTAACAGTGTATTTTCATCCGATAGACGGGGGAGGCTCTTTGTGAAAGAGCTTCCCCCGTTTTTTGCTGTCGAATGGTCGCGGATATGAGAAATACCGTCGGGCAGTTTCGGCATGTTGTGGAAGCGGTATCCCGATGCATGGCCGACGGGGTCGAGAAAAAGGCAGGCATTGCCAGGATTGTGTCGCCCCGCTGATATCCGTTGGATCGATAATTTCGTTATTTTTGTCAATGGGAAAAAGCAAAGGAATGGAAGATTTTGCAGCAATCGATTTTGAAACGGCCAACCGGCACCGTTCGAGCATTTGCAGCATCGGAGTGGTGGTCGTACGTCACGGAGTGATTGTGGACACATTCTATCGGTTGGTGAAGCCATATCCGAACTATTATTCCCGTTTCACTACCGAAATACACGGCCTTACGCAGGCCGATACGGCCGACGCGCCTCTTTTCTCGGAAGTGTGGGCCGAAGTCGCACCGCACATCGACGGCCTGCCGCTGGTCGCACACAATAGTTCATTCGATGAAGGGTGCCTGCGTGCCGTTTTCGAATCGTGCGGAATTCCCTATCCTGGATATACGTTCTTGTGTACCTGTCGTGCCTCGCGTCGCATATTCGGTCGACAGTTGCCCGACCACCGGTTGAAAACAGTGGCGGCACGGTGTGGATTCGAACTGGAGAATCATCACCATGCGTTGGCTGATGCCGAAGCGTGTGCGCATATCGCAATGAAAATATTGTAGATGCCCGCCATGTTGTAATCCGGCTTGCTGTTGTTTGAGGTCTTAATTATGAGGGAAGAGCCGCGGTGATTCCGCCCTTCCCGTTAAAATTTCTGAACGGGTAATTTTTTAAATGCCACCCTTTTTGTGTGGGGACTGCCGGCATCAGTTGCTTGTTAGGGATTTATCGAAACTTTTCGAGACACGAAACGTTCGGGTTCGATTCCGGGAGCAAAAGATATGTCGATTGGTTCCCGATCGATACCGGGAACCAATCGCTCAACAATGATGGACCTGATGCAGATTTATTCGGAACGCCCTGCCGGATCGGTGTTGAAAAATTCGTGGAAGAAAAGGATCTGGTAAAGGATCGAATTTCTCCAATATTTAGCGTTGTGTTCACCGGGTCGGACGATAAAATCGTGTTCGATATTGCGGTAGAGCATCTCTTCGTGGAGTTTCAGGTTGACGGGATAGAAAAAATCCTCCGTGCCGCAATCGATTATGATTTTCAGTGAATGGGGCTTTATCCGATAGAGTTGGTTGATGACCGTGTGGTTATCCCATCTTTCCGGGTTTTCGTCGTAGTCGCCCAGTCGCAGGGACATGTCCCAGTTATCCGGGAAAGGTCGGATGTCCACACCGCCGCTGGTGGAACCGCAAGCGCCGAAAGTATCGGGATGGCGGATGCCGAGCCATAGACCTCCGTGACCGCCCATGCTCAAACCGGTGATGGCTCGTCCGGCAGGTTCGGTACGGGTCGAGTAATGTGAGTCGATATAGTCGACCAGTTCGTGTGCTACGTAAGTTTCATAACGCATTTCGGGTTGTACCGGGCTGTCCCAATACCAACTGCTGCGATCTCCGTCCGGGCAGACAAATATGATTCCCAATCGGGTGGCGATTTCGGGAAGATCGGGTCGTATCGATATCCATCCGTTTTCGTCGCCCCCGTATCCATGGAGCAAATAGAGTACGGGATATTGTTGCTCTTCGGTGTAATTGGCTGGAAGAACCACTACGTTGTCGATCTTTTTACCTTTCATCGCAGGACTTTCGATCGTGACATGTTCGACAGGGCCTGCTTGTGATAGCGTGACGGAAACAAGCAGCGATGTGATAAGCAGCAGAAATCGTTTCATTGCAGGTTGTTTTTTGTGTTGGCATTCAATGTTTTATAGCGTGAATCGGAATGTATTGTACACTCTTCCCGGATATGGCTTTCGAGTGGAGAGGAGTGCTTGTTGTCGGTCTGTATCCATACGTTTCGTCATTGTCCCGGTTTCCATGAGGTTTCCCCTGTTGGACCCGATCGGATCATGACGGAGGGTTGGTGCCGCATGCCTTTACCGAATTGCCCGTATCCATTAATCAGTACCTCAATCCCGGGATGGGTGTGCCTGGGGAAGATGTCTGCCTTGATGAATCTTCGGGATAGGGTATGCTCCAGTGGTCCCGTGTACTTTTCCCGATCCAATGCAAATATAATGAATGTTTTCGGGTCGTGCAACCGGATCAGGTACGTCCGGCGGTTTCATACGAGGGCGACATGCTTTTCGGATGGATCATCGGAGAATCGGTTTCCTTCGGCGGAGTCAGAGCCTGTCGAGACATCGGCGGATAATCCGACAACTTGTTTCGATCTCTGCGGGAGTGATCGTCAAGGGGGGAGAGATACGGAAAGCGGTGTCACAGAAAAGGAACCAGTCGCTGAGGATGCCCTCTTCCTTGAACAACTCCATGATATGATACAATTTGTCGCTGCTTCCCAACTCGACAGCCATCAATAAGCCGCTGCTGCGGATTTCAAGTACGGCAGGATGGTCGATGAGCAGATTGCGATACAGGGCTTCCTTGGCTGCGACGGAGCTGATCAGATCGTTATCGAGAATATATTCGAGTGCTGCCAGTCCTGCGGCACAACATACGGGGTGACCGCCGAAAGTGGTGATGTGCCCGAGAGGTGGATCGCAGGTAAGTGTGGACATGATCTCCGGCGAACTGACGAATGCCCCCAAGGGCATACCGCCCCCAAGCGCCTTTGCCAGACAGACGATGTCGGGAGTTACGCCGTATCGGTTCATCGCGAACATCGCGCCGGTTCGTCCGAAACCCGTTTGAATTTCGTCGAAGATCAGTAACGTGCCGGTTTCCGTACAACGGTGGCGAAGCGCTTCCAGGTAACCGGGTGCGGGAAGACGGATGCCGGCCTCGCCCTGTACGGGTTCCACGAGAACACATGCCGTGCGGGATGTGATTTGCGCGAGTTCGTCGAGGTCGTTAAAATGGATTTGTCGGACATCGGGCAGCAGCGGGCGAAAAGCGTTTTTGTATGTTTCGCCCCCCATGACACTCATCGCACCATGCGTAGACCCGTGGTAGGCGTTGAGGAAAGAGATCATCTCCGGCCGACCCGTGTAACGTTTGGCCAGTTTGAGCGCCCCTTCCACGGCTTCGGCTCCCGAAGAGAGAAAATATACCGAACTCAACGGATCGGGGAGCAATTCTGCGATTCGGGTGGCATATCTTACCTGTGGAGTTTCCACCATCTCACCGTAAACCATGATATGCATATAGTCGCGCGCTTGACGACAGATCGCTTCCACGACTTTCGGATTGCTATGTCCGACGTTGCTAACCGAGACTCCTGAGATCAGGTCGAAATAGCGTTTGCCTTCGGGTGTGTAAAAAAATACCCCTTCGGCCCGTTGTACTTCGACGAGCATCGGAGAAGAAGAGGTCTGTCCGACGTGGGCGAGAAATTGTTTTCGCAAGATACTGTTCATGGTCTTGTCTCTCTTGGATCGATGTGGTTTGGTGTAAAAGGTGTTGTTTTGCAATTCGGTCGATGGTGGTCTGTGAACGTCGTTTCGTCGGTATGGATACGGGTCGAATGGAATTTAAAGTTCCATTTTTTCGAGTATGCGTTCCGAATCACGGATGCTTGTCATCAACCAGCGGAACAGAATTCGATATCGGTCACTCTCTCCCAGATGCCATTCGATGTCGCTTGTCCGGAGGCGATGGGTGAGTACGTGCAGAAGGATAGCTGCCGAGGCCGATACGTTGAGGCTTTCGACGAAGCCGCACATGGGAATTCGTACGAATGTGTCGGCAGCAGCGATCACCTCCGGACTGACACCGGCATGTTCCGTGCCGAAGATCAGGGCAATCGGAGATGACAGGTCGAGTGACTCGGGGGTGTCACCCTTGCCGTGGGGAGTGGTGGCGACGATCCGGTAACCTGCTGCCCGGAATCGTTCGAGGGCATCCGTAGTGGAGGGATGGCTGTGGATATCGATCCATTTGTCGCTTCCGCGGACGATGCGAACATTGGGATTGAATCGGCAAACCGCTTCCACTGTATGAACTTCCTGAATGCCGAATGCCTCGCATGTACGTATCAGTGCACTGGCATTTTGCGGGTGAAACGTGTTTTCCGTGCAGATGGTAATGCGGCGTGTACGCATGTCGAGGACACGGCGAAAAGTATCGAACCGTTCGGGCAGGATGAATTGAGACAGGTAGTCGATTCGTTGTTCGTACCAGGTGTCGTCGTGTCGGTCACTTCCGATATTTTTCATCTTCGTCGAGAATTTTCAGGTAACTTTCGTATCGGCTGAAAGGGATGTCACCCCGTTCGACAGCCTCGATAACCGCACAACCCGGTTCATGTGTGTGGGTGCAGTTGTAATACTGACACTGGGGGGCGTGGAGCATAAAGTCGGGGAAGTAGCGGAAAATCTCTCCAGCGGAGATGTCGATCAATCCGAAACCCTTGATCCCCGGGGTGTCGATGACATATCCGCCGCCCGTGAGCGGATAAATGCGGGAGAAGGTGGTTGTATGTTTCCCACGGAGGTGGTGTTCGGAGATTGCTCCGATGCGGACATCCGCATCGGGTTCGATGGCTTTGATAAGCGTTGATTTCCCTACACCCGAATTGCCGGAGAGAAGCGATACTTTCCCCCGAAGCGATTCTCCGAATTGTCGTATGCCGTCCCCCCGGAGTGCGGAAACGGGTTCCACTGTATAACCTGTCGAGCGGTATGTGTGCAAAAAATCTTCCAACGCTTCCGGTTGTTGGACGGCCAGATCCCATTTGTTGAGCAGGATGGTCACGGGAATGTGATAGGCCTCGCAGGTAACCAG
>CASDWR010000052.1 GCA_949284665.1 uncultured Rikenellaceae bacterium
AGTAATTCTTGATCTCCTGCCCGAGAGAGGTCCCACGAATCAAATCTGGATGGAACAACAAACCGTATGCATCGGGTCTGACATTAGAGTCTGTTCGGGTTTCGGCCACCTGTCCCGGGGCAAAACTGACAATTGTTCCTTCCTGATAGTCGTAACGTTGCCTGCCATACAGAATATCTCCGCAATGCGAATTCTTCAAATAGAGGGCATATATCCCGTAATGGATCCGAAAGTGCATCGGGTAGCGTGTCGCCTTGCTCATGTCGACGACATTAACCAACGGGTGACGTGTTTCGAGACCGAATAACTTGTCGTATTTGTCGACCTCATCGAGTTTTATAATTTCCATCTCTCGAACGTTTTCTCTTTTACAGACACAAAAATAAACCATTCAATTTGAATTATTGACCTGTTGGAAAACGATTCGAGGATTTGGGTATGAATATCCGTAAATCGTCTACAATTCTACCGACTTGTTTGGGTACCTTTGCATGAGGAAAGGAAGAGATATGCATGGTCCCGGGAACAGCGGGAATAAAATGATCTGGTGTGGAGATCTATTCAAAACAATGACGGTGATGAGCTTCGATCGGTAAATGAACGACTGCAGGTGTAACGGTGGGAAAACTTATTGTATACAATATAAAATGAATACGTTGAAAAAAATGGCCGTAATGGCAACTTCGGTAGTTGTTGCCGGCACTCTAATTGGATATGCGATGAAAAAAATGGAAGCACCCCAAAATCTCAGTGTATTTCCGACAGGTGAAGCAAACACTGGTTATGCACGCTATTTTACAGGACAGTCATGGCTGGCGCCGTTGACATCAATGAAAGAGTTGAACGTACCGATGTCGAATGTGACTTTCGAACCGGGATGTCGTAATAACTGGCATAGTCATTCGGGAGGACAAATCTTAATTGCGGTAGGCGGTGCTGGCTACTACCAGGAGAAAGGGAAAGCCGCCCGACGACTTGAGCCGGGTGATGTGGTCGAGATCGCACCCGATGTGATACATTGGCACGGAGCTGCTCCCGAAAGTTGGTTCTCGCATTTGGCTATCGAATGCAATCCACAGATTAACAATAATGCATGGCTTGATCCCGTGACCGATGCCGAATATGCCGAGGCAGTAAAATAGCCATAACGTTACATAAGGAAAAGACGATGTAAAATGTAGCTGATCATATGAATGCAAAGAGAATTCTGGTCGCGTATTTCTCGTGTACTGGTACGACGAAAACAGCGGCAAACAAGTTGGCAAAAGCCATCGGAGCAGATACTTATGAAATAAAACCACTCGTTCCCTATTCCGCAGCCGATTTGGACTGGAATGATCGACAAAGTCGCAGTTCGATCGAGATGCGTGACCCTTTCTCACGACCGGACATGGCCGATCGTATATCCGGCATGGACAGGTATGACGTCGTTTTTATCGGTTTCCCGATTTGGTGGTATGTTGCTCCGACGATTATCAATACCTTTATTGAAAACCATGATTTCACCGGCAAAATCGTTATTCCCTTTGCTACTTCAGGTGGCAGCGGCATTGCCAACTGTGAGAAAAACCTCCGTGCTGCTTACCCTGGGATCGAGTGGAGAGCCGGGAAGTTGTTGAATGGACTCATATCGGAAAAAATACTGACGGAGTGGGGAGAGAGTATCTTATAAATTGTCCGGTTGAGTATGAAAAAAACGTTAGTCGTCTTTGGGCTGCTATTCATAACGTTTACTGCAGGAGCTCAAAAAGAGAACCAGAATATGAAAAGGATGAACAGAATCGACTTGTGTAAGGAAAATTATGCCAATTTGTTTGGAGGGGAGGCATTGTCAGGGCAAGGGAGCGATCCGGAATTCATGGATATTCTACAGAAGTTTATTTTCGGCGAAGTGTTTGCCGTGGGAGATCTCGATATCCGTACGCGGGAATTAATTACCTGTACGACACTGGCTGTAATGCAAACTCTTCCTCAACTCAAGGCTCATGCAGAAGCAGCGCTTCGGGTAGGTGTTACACCGATCGAGTTGCGGGAGGCGATCTATCAGTGTGCGCCGTTCATCGGATTTCCAAAGACATTGAATGCTGTAGGTATTGTAAACGAAGTATTTGAGAAGCATGGTGTCGCTCTGCCGCTTGAACCTCAGGGGACCGTCACTGAAGAGACTCGGGCAGAGAGAGGTGTTTCCATTCATCAATCGCTCTACGGCGATGAGGTTTCATCCGGTACGGCCTATGTGCCGGGAGACATGGGGAATGAAGTCGCCCGTTTCATGACTGAATATGCTTTTGGAGACATTTATACGCGGAACGGTCTTGATCTGAAAACAAGGGAATTGTTAATATATTGTATCTTTACGACGATAGGGGATGAAGAC
>CASDWR010000053.1 GCA_949284665.1 uncultured Rikenellaceae bacterium
CCTTTTCGGTGTGTTGGTATGGCTACTTTGGACAGGTTACCGGCGCAAAACCGTTCCCAACACCCCGATCCGCCGACAATGGGTCTATTACCTTTTCGGAACATCGACATTGCTGGCGGCTGCAGTACTGACCGTAGGCGGCATCCGAGGGGGGTTTTCGCGTTCGACCCGTCCCATTACACTCAGTAACGCCACCCAATACACCCCATCTCCCATGAAAGCCAATCTCGTATTGAGTAATCCATTCTGTGTAATCAGAACCATGGGAAATGAAAAAATCAGCTATCACCGCTACTTCGACGAACAGACTCTCGAAAAATATATTACTCCCATCCACCGTCCCCCCGAACAACCATCGGGAACAACTGTTCTCAAAGGACGGAATCTCGTTATTTTCGTACTGGAAAGTTTCAGCGCCGAACATTCAGCCCGTCTCAATCCCGATCTTTATCCCGACGGGAAAGGGTTCACTCCATTTCTCGATTCGCTGATGGGAACCGGGCTCACCTTTACTTCGGCATATGCCAATGGGCGCAAGTCGATCGAAGCATTGCCTTCGGTTCTCGGTTCCATCCCCTCTTTCAAAAAACCTTTCGTACTGTTGCCGCAATCGCTGGCCGAAACCCGCCAACTGCCTGCGATACTGGCAGGCGAAGGATATGAAACTGCCTTCTTCTGCGGATCGCCTCGTGGCTCGATGGGATTCGGGGCTTATGCCATCAGTGCGGGCATTGAACACCTTTTCGGTCAGGAAGACTATGAGAAAATACACGGGAAAGGAGATTTCGATGGCTATTGGGGTATCTGGGACGAACCTTTCATCGACTACATGGGTGAAGAACTTTCGCAGATGCGACAACCATTCATGTGTACTCTTTTCACCCTCAGTTCACATCACCCGTTCGTCGTCCCGCAACAATACGCCGACCTCCCTGCCGGGAAAACAAAGATACACAAGGGTGTACAATACACCGATCTGGCCATTCGCAACTTCTTCCACAAATACGGTGACCAGAAATGGTTCCACAATACGGTATTCGTCTTTGTGGCCGACCATGTCTCTTCCGAGACTTTTGCCCCCGAAACCCGCACAGTTCCCGGACAGCACCGGATCATTCAATTCATCTATACACCCGACGGTGCCGTATCGGGCCAAATCGACCAACCAGTACAGCAAATCGATCTGATGCCTACGTTACTCGGACTCTTCGGATACGACAAACCCTATTTCGCTTATGGGCGTGACCTGATGAACGAACCGGAACGCATGCACCTGGCTGTCGGGTATTCCACGGGTACCATGAGTTTTTTTGCCATTTCCGACCGATATCTGATCCTTTTCGACGAAGAAAAAATCACGGCCACCTATTCGCTCGACGACAAACTGATGAATACTCCTTTGAACGAGCCATGGCCGAAAGAGATCGACAGCATGGAAACGCAACTTAAAGCGATCATCCAACAATATTATCGTCATCTGGAACAAAAAAACTACACGGTTCAAGAGTATCCCGCCGAACCATAAACCGCAAAGTACGGCATCATACGGCGGCAGTTACATCCGATCAAAAGAAACGTTCCGGTCATGTTGACCGGAACGTTTCTAAATCTCCCTGCAGAATACTTCCCGCGGGCCTTTTACTTCTTGATGGAGGCCACTCCCGGCAACTCCTTCCCTTCCATATATTCGAGCAATGCGCCGCCGCCGGTCGATACGTAACTTACCTTGTCGGCCAAACCGAACTTGTTGATACAAGCCACGGAGTCCCCGCCTCCGATCAGCGAATAGGCGCCTTGGGCAGTCGCTTCAGCGATCGCTTCGGCTACAGCCTTCGACCCGGTAGCGAATTTATCGATTTCGAATACCCCCACCGGTCCGTTCCAAAGAATGGTCTTGCAGGAAAGAATGTGCTCGCGAAAAGCCTTCTTGGCCTTTTCTCCGATATCCACACCCTCCCAACCGTCGGGTATGTCATTCGACGGAGCTTCCGATGTATTGGCATCCTGACTGAAGGCATCGGCAATCAATGCATCTTCTGCAAGCAATACTTTGATCCCTTTTGCTTTAGCCTTTTCCAAAATAGCCATGGCCGTGGGGAACTGATCCGGCTCGCAAATGGAATTACCCACCTTGCCACCCATGGCTCCCATGAACGTATACGTCATCCCGCCACCTAAAATCAGACTATCTACCTTTTCCATCAACTTTTCGATGATAGTGATCTTGGTGGAAACTTTCGAACCGCCGATGATAGCCACAAAAGGACGTTTCGGTGAGAGCATCACTCCGTCGATCGCTTTCAACTCGCCCTCCATCACATAACCGAACATCTTGTCGTGCGGAAAATAATCGGCTATCAAAGCCGTAGATGCATGGGCACGATGGGCCGTACCGAACGCATCATTGATATAACAATCAGCATAAGAAGCCAATTTCTTCACGAACTCCTTCTGACTCGCTTTCACGGCTTTCTTGGCTTCTGCCTTCTCCTCTTCGGTGGCATCATCGGCCAATCCTCGAGGTTTCCCCTCCTCTTCGGCGTAGAAACGCAAATTTTCCAGCAGCAGCACCTCTCCCGGTTTCAAGGAAGCCGCAAGTTCCGCAGCCTTCTCGCCCATGCAATCTCCTGCAAAAATCACCTTGCAACCTAGCAATGCCTCGACCGCAGAAACGATATGCTTCAACGAAAATTTCTCATCGTTGTTCTTTTTCGGGCGGCCTAAATGCGACATCAGAATCACGGATCCTCCGCCTGCCAGCACCTTCTTAATCGTCGGAATGGCTGCACGGATACGAGTATCGTCGGTTACCTCGAAACGATCGTTCAGAGGCACATTGAAATCCACGCGAATAATTGCGCGTTTCCCGTTGAAATTGTAATTGTCGATCGAAATCATTGTCTCTCCTTATTTTTATTGATCTGATTATTTCCTTCAAACTCTCTGCCGTTTCCAACACGACAAAGGTACGCATCGTTATTCGAAAAACAAAAAACATTTTTAAATATTTTAAATAAAAGGGGGGGGAAGGGGAAGGGGCATGGATGGATGGGCAGGATCAAAAAAGATGGGAAACCGCAAAACTTCCCCGCCTTCTCTTTTCCCATTTCCCAAAAACATTCCCCCCCCCATCCTACTCCTTTCAAAAAATTTCCCCGAAAACTTATTGTAACATGAGCATCAATGGGCCTATACCAAAGACTTCTTGAAAAACAAAACCGACATCCACACTTTTTTTCTGCGATTTTCAACCATTACAGCAAATTTTCTCAACTCGGGAAGCGATAAAATCCGGGGAACTTGTATTTTTATTAAATAAATCGCTATATTTGCTAACAAATCGTAACCACGAATCGACAATAGCCAATAATAAGCAAATACCATGTACGGAAAAATCAAAGAGTTTTTGCAGCAGGAGATCGCTGCGATCCAGGAAGCAGGTCTTTACAAAGCCGAACGGATCATCGAATCGCCCCAACGTGCAGAGATAGAAGTCGGAGGTAAAAAGGTGCTGAATTTCTGCGCGAACAACTATCTCGGACTTTCCGACAAGAAACCATTGATCGAGGCAGCCAAAAAAATGATGGACCAACGTGGATACGGGATGTCATCGGTGCGTTTTATTTGCGGGACACAGGATATTCACAAACAACTCGAGAAGGCAATTGCAGACTATTTCGGCACGGAAGACACCATTCTCTATGCCGCTTGTTTCGATGCCAATGGGGGCGTATTCGAACCCCTGCTCGGCGAACAGGACGCCATTATTTCGGACGCCCTCAACCATGCATCGATCATCGACGGCGTACGTCTCTGCAAGGCAGTACGCTACCGTTATGCAAACGCCGATATGGAAGAGTTGGAAAACTGCCTGAAACTGGCCCAGGCCCAACGTTTCCGAATCATCGTAACGGACGGTGTATTTTCCATGGACGGGAACGTGGCCCCTATGGATCGGATTGTAGAACTCGCCGCAAAATACGATGCGTTGGTTATGGTCGACGAATGCCATTCGGCAGGAGTGGTAGGCCGCACGGGTCGTGGCGTAACCGAACTTTTCAATATCCGGGGTGAAGTAGATATCATCACCGGCACTCTCGGGAAGGCATTCGGAGGCGCAATCGGAGGTTTCACTACCGGACGTAAGGAGATCATCGAAATGCTGCGTCAGAGATCACGTCCTTACCTTTTCTCCAACTCGTTGCCCCCCGCAGTAATAGGAGCCAGCCTGGAGGTTTTCCGTATGCTCGGAGAATCCGACGCACTGCATGACCGACTGGTGGAAAACGTGGAACATTTCCGTTCCCGCATGATCGAGGCCGGTTTTGACATAAAACCCACACAGTCTGCCATTTGC
The DNA here is from genome assembly GCA_949284665.1 of uncultured Rikenellaceae bacterium. GTDB lineage: Bacteria > Bacteroidota > Bacteroidia > Bacteroidales > Rikenellaceae > Tidjanibacter. The sequence goes on from CASDWR010000053.1 coordinate 4,358, forward strand.
GCCGTAATGCTTTACGATGCCCGGCTCTCTCAGGATTTCGCTGCCAAATTGCTCGAAGAGGGAATCTACGTAACTGGATTCTACTATCCGGTTGTCCCGAAAGGCCAGGCCCGAATCCGCGTACAGGTCTCCGCCGGCCATACCGTCGAACAACTCGACAAATGCACGGAGGCTTTCATCAAAATCGGGAAGGAACTGGGTGTCCTCAAATAAAAAACCATATCAGATCAGATAAATTTCATACAAACAAACGACTATGCCAAAAGCAGCTATTGATGCAATCGATCGCAAGATTCTGCAATTCTTGATTCGCAACGCCCGCATGCCATTCCTGGAGATCGCCAGGGAGTGCGGTATTTCCGGTGCGGCCATTCATCAACGGGTAAAAAAACTCGACGAAATGGGAGTAATTCTCGGATCCCGCCTGGAAGTGAAACCTCAGAGTCTCGGTTTCGATGTCTGTGCTCTGGTCGGTATGCACGTATCGGATCCTTCCGTATACGAATCTACCGTAGAAGCGCTGAAGAGTGTCCCCGAAATCGTCGAATGCCACTTCATCACCGGCAAATTCAACATGCTCATCAAACTCTACTGCTTCGACAACGAACATTTGATGCATACCATGTTCGACAAGGTACTCAAAATCCCTGGTGTTTTGGAAACTGAAACCTTCATATCGCTCAACCAGGCATTCACCCGCCAAATCGACGTACGACACTTGGGTTAAAACAGAAATTCGCATGGAAACCATCAGAGTAACCAAGGAGTTTTCGTTCGAAATGGCCCATACTCTCACCGGATACGATGGGTTGTGCCGTGAGATCCACGGCCACTCCTATCGTCTTCTGGTAACTGTTTCCGGTTCCCCAAGCACCGATGCCCGTGACCCGAAATGTGGAATGGTCATGGACTTCGGAATCTTGAAACAGATCGTCAACGAAAAAATCATCCATCGTTACGACCACTCCCTGATGATCCGCAACACGGAAGCAAACGGTGAACTCATCGAAACGTTGCGCAAACACTTTCTTAAAGTGGAGAGCGTGGAGTGGCAACCTACCTGCGAAAACATCATTCGCCATTTCGTAAACCTTATCGGCAGTGCATTGCCGGAGGGGGTGACGTTGCAAACATTACGTTTGCATGAAACCGCAACGTCCTACGCCGAGTGGCATAGATCCGACAACCCCTGAACCTGACCCGTCTCAAGACACGGAAGGAAACCAAACCGATTCATCATGGAGAGATTATTTCTGGTCGACGCCTATGCACTGATATACAGGTCTTATTATGCCTTTATGGGCAGACCCATGCGAAACAGACAGGGAATCAACACTTCGGCCGTCTTCGGATTTACGAAATTTCTGAAAGACATCATGGCCCGTGAAAAACCCCGTTATCTGGGCGTAGCGTTCGATCCCAAGGGAGGGACCTTCCGTAATCGACTCTATGAAGCATACAAGGCCAACCGGACCGAAACCCCGGAAGACATCATCATTGCCATCCCCTACATCAAACGTATTTTGGAAGCCATGCGGATTCCCGTTTTGGAACTTCCCGACTACGAAGCGGACGATGTCATCGGAACTCTCTCCATGAAGGCGGCCGATAAGGGGTTCGATGTCTACATGGTGACACCCGACAAAGATTTCGGGCAACTCGTACGTTCGAACGTATCGATCTACAAACAACGCAAAAACGGAGAGGGAATCGAGATCGTCGGGTTGCAACAGATCAAAGAGCATTATGGGTTCGACGACCCACGACTGGTAATCGATATGCTCGCCTTGTGGGGTGATGCCGCAGATAATATCCCGGGAATTCCGGGAATCGGAGAGAAAAGTGCCGTCAAACTGATCTGTGAATTCGGAACAGTAGAACAGATTATCGACAATATCGACCGAATCAAAGGCAAACAACGCGAAAATATTCTGGCCAATCGCGACCAGCTCTTCCTTTCCAAACGGTTGGCGACCATCGCCACTGATGCACCGATCGAGTTCGAGCCTTCGGCCCTCCGCATGGAGGCACCCGATTGCGATGCTCTGCGTGAGGTGTACCGGGAACTCGATTTCAACATGTTCATCCGTCAAATGGACATCAAGTACGAGCCATCCTCCGCAACAATTCCCGAAGAGCAAGACCGAACGACCTCGGTACCGCAACAGACTGAATACATCCAGCGCGATCTGTTCGGGATGGCGGTGGTATCGGACAAGACACAGACAACCGCCAAACCGTCGACAACAGCCGGAGAACCGGCCGGGCTGGAGAAACCCGCCGAACACCAGAACGAATCGCATCGCACGATTCGGGATGTAGCGCACAATTACCGTGTCGTCGGGTCAGACGAAGAACTGGATGCATTGATCACGATGCTGACACACAGCGATCGTTTCTGCTTCGATACGGAAACCACCGGATTCGATTGTTTCAACGACCGGATCGTCGGCATCTCTTTCTCCATGAAAGCCGCCGAAGCATTCTATCTCCCGCTGTCCCCGGCAAACGGTGCGGATAAACTGGCACGTTTGAAACCGCTCTTCGAAAACGAACGAATCGAAAAAATCGGACAGAACATCAAATTCGACATCATGATGCTTCGCAGTGCTGGGATCGAGGTACGTGGATTTAAATACGACACGATGATTCTTCACTATCTGATCGATCCGGAGTCCCGTCACGGGATGAACTACTTGTCTCAACTCTACCTCGACTACCAACCCATCGAAATCGAGTCGCTGATCGGGAAGGGAAACAAACAGCTCACCATGGACCGGGTTCCTCTCGAACAAATTGCCGAATATGGGGCCGAAGACGCCGATGTAACATACAGACTTTGGGAAATCCTCTGGCCAGAACTTGGGAGAATCGGCTTGACGAAACTCTATCGGGAAATCGAAGAACCGCTGATCGATACCCTTGCCGAAATCGAACGAACCGGTGTGAAAATCGATTCCGCACAACTTGCAGCCTACGGCAAGGAATTGGGCATCCGGATGAAAGAACTGGAAGAGGAAATCTGTCGGCAAACCGGTATTCCCGACCTGAATGTCAATTCATCCAAACAGTTGGGTGTCGCACTGTTCGAAACATTGAAAATCACCGACAAGCCGAAAAGGACCAAAACGAAACAATACAGCACCGACGAAGAGTATCTCCAGACTCTCGCAGGCAAACATCCTGTCATCGGGTTGATCCTCGATTACCGAGGGATCAAAAAGTTATTGTCAACCTACATCGAGGCGTTGCCACAGTTGGTAAACAAACGAACAGGACGGATACACACCTCGTTCAACCAGGCCGTCACAGCAACCGGACGCCTTTCATCCGCCAATCCCAATTTGCAAAATATCCCGGTCCGTGAGGAACTTGGACGCCAAATTCGCAAGGCATTCATCCCCTCCGATGAGGAACATCTGTTGCTATCGGCCGACTATTCCCAGGTGGAACTTCGTCTGATGGCACATTTAAGTGGCGACAAGGCATTGATCGAGGCGTTCGAGCACGGAGCAGACATCCATGCGGCAACAGCAGCCCGGCTCTTCGGGATTCCGCTGGCAGAGGTCACACCCGAACAACGCCGCAAAGCCAAAACCGCCAATTTCGGCATCATCTACGGCATCTCGGCCTTCGGGCTCAGGCAACGGATCAACAACATCTCGCTGGATGAGGCACGTGCCATAATCGACGGTTATTTCAAATCTTATCCGGGTGTCAAAGAGTACATGGAACGGGTGATTGCCGATGCTCGCGACAAGGGGTATGTAGAGACCATTTTCGGGCGGCGTCGGTATCTGACCGACATTCGTTCAGCCAACGCCAATGCACGTTCGCTGGCTGAGCGAAACGCCATCAACGCTCCCATACAAGGGAGTGCGGCAGACATTATCAAGATCGCCATGAATAGCGTGCATCGCCGATTCACAGAACGTGGACTCCGTTCGAAAATCATCCTTCAAGTACACGACGAACTGGTTGTAGACATGTTTCGAACCGAACAGGAGGAGGTAACCGAAATCGTTACCCGATCCATGGAGAATGCCGCGCAACTGCGTGTAAAACTCATCGTCGATTGCGGTATCGGAAAGAACTGGTTGGAAGCGCATTAGTGTGCATGGAGGATGAGGTTCAATTCCGTACGGTGGATTTTTCAGAATCACCGACAAAAGACAAAATACGCTCCACGTTGAACATACAGGGTTTTGCCGTCGTAGCGATACTTTGCGAGATACAGGGTGGGATAAGTGTTGGTCCCTGTCTTCCCGATTCGGGACAGGCCCCATAAATCTATCCCGTATAAACGATTCGCATGCAGTCCGCTTTTCAAAAGCAAGGCCCGATTACGGCAACATCGAATGCCGGGCCAAAAAGGCGAAAAACGCCTCCTTATACCCATCGGATATAGGAATACGCTCCTTGCCGAAAACAATCCGATTGCGTTCGATCGTCCGGATTTTGGCCGGTTGAACGATATAGGAGCGATGGACCCGGACAAAACGTTCGGATGGCAACTGCTCCTCCATGGATTTCAGACTTACAAGCGAAACGACCGGAAACGGCTCTCCCTCGACGTGGATTTTCACATAATCCTTCAACCCCTCGACATATAGAATCCTATCCAGTTCGATCTGTCGCAAACGATATTCAGAGCGAACAAAAATGGAGTGTCGGCCCGTCATGTCCTGCGCTTGTCCGACATCCTTACCTGTCCGAAGCTGGCCCGCCCGCTCTTTCATCTCGAACCATGCGAGTGCCCGTTCGGCCGCTGCCAGAAAATCCGCATAACTGATCGGTTTGAGGAGATAATCCATTGCATTGACACGGAAACCTTCAACCGCATAACTACTGAATGCCGTAGTAAAAACAACCCGAGTATCGACAGGCAGCATCCGTGTCAACTCCACCCCATTAAGGCCCGGCATCTGAATGTCGCAGAAAAGCAGGTCGACCGGTCGATCACGCAACTGTTCGAATGCCATGACACCACTGCCGAATGCCCCATGCAACTCCAAAAAAGGGGTCTTACGGACATACGACTCCATCAATTCCACTGCCAACGGCTCGTCATCGATTATGGCACAACGCAGTTTCATCGGTCACATGGATATTGAATGGACAAAAGAGCCTCATAGGTTTCTCCCTTCCGGCCATAATTGAAGATATATCGCCCGGGATAGATCATCTCAAGACGTCTGGCAAGGTTGGTCAGTCCGATACCCGAGCCGCTTCGATCCGAGTGACCCGATTTCGGGAAATAACTGTTCTCGATCCTGCAAATCAAAGAGCCTTCTGATTCGCGGATATCGATCGACACGAAAGACGGCTTGTCATGGCTAACCCCGTGTTTGAACGCATTCTCGATCAGCGATACGAACAACAAGGGAGCAACGAAGATCCGGGACGGTTCATCGGGCAATGCGACATCAATCCGGACATGCTTCGGCTGACGCATCCGTAACAATTCGATATAACCACGCAAAAAATCAATTTCAGCCTTCAACGGGACGAAAGGCTGACTGCTGTCGTACAATACATACCGTAACAAATGGCTCAGATCGAGGACTGCCCGTTGTGCCCGATCCCTGTCGAACTGAATAAGCGAATAGATGTTATTAAGCGTATTGAACAGGAAATGGGGGTTAAGTTGGCTCTTGAGGTTTTGCAATTCCGCTTCTGCACGGCGATATTCCAATTCTTGCCGGGCCGTCTCCGCACGATACCAACCACCCGTCATCCGAATGGCCACACCGACCCCGACAACCAGCATATAGAAAAGGGCATTCCCCATGAAAAAGCGTACACCAGCCTGCCACGGCCTCTCCCTCGGGATTCCGTGGAGCGTGTCGAGAGGCAATACGTACCGGATCAACAGATGAACAATCAGCATCACGCATGCGATCAAAAGCAAATTGCTCCATAAAAATCGACCGAATTTACGGGAAAAGAGATATCGCCCGATCAGCACGAAATAATTGACATAAAATACGACCATGAACGAAACCGGAACCAACAGGTAACGCAGATACTGCATACCGGTAATTTGTGGTCGATTGGGATCGGTCACAAAAAGGGGCATCCCCAATATGAGTACCCATGCCGTAATATGGATCAACCATCCGGCGTATTTGGATTGCATGACAGTCATATTCCAATAAAGATAGTGAAAGTTAATCACTGAGGCAAACTCA
>CASDWR010000054.1 GCA_949284665.1 uncultured Rikenellaceae bacterium
CCGTCACTATGCCTGCTTTTTTCAAGGAATTAGTGTTGTGATGATTGGGCGTGGGACTATTGATCTCTTCCACGCTATGGAGTTCGTGCGGGTTTTCTACTTCGGGAATGAGTTTGTCGATGCCTCCGGCGATCAATATGCCGGCAAAAAAGGCGATGGTCGTGTAGAGTGTACCTTCTTGCGGGTCCCCGATGATCTCGATCAGATTGATCCGGGCTTCGTAAAGCAGCTCCACGAACGATACATAAATCATTACTCCGGCCGACAGACCAAGCGAAAATGAGAGAAAACGACTGTTAGTCCTTTTAGCGAAAAAGGCGATTGCACTGCCGATTCCGGTCGCTCCTCCTGCCATGAGAGTCAGTAAAAGGGCATATACGACTTCTTGAGACATTTTCTTGCTGTTTTAGTTCCCAAAAGAGGGTGCTGATAGAAAAATTGTCAAACTTTTATTAGTTTTGCAAAGATAATTTATATCCGGTAAATGAATTCCAAACCTAAACAAAAATATCACACCATGAGTTGTTGCAGTTCCAAGAAGATTACCTTGAACGATAAGACATTCGAGATATTCATTCCGTATGAGAAGTTGAATGATGCCATTGTATCTTTGGCCGATCGGATCAATGAGGATTATCGGGACAAAAAGGTTCCTTTGTTCCTCGGGGTGTTGAACGGATCGTTCATGTTCATGTCCGAGTTGATGCAGAAGATCGATTTTCCATGCGAAGTTTCGTTTGTAAAACTTGCATCATATCAAGGTACGGCGTCGACGGGGACGGTAACTGAATTGATTGGCTTGAAGGATAACATCCGCGGTCGTCATGTTATTGTGGTGGAGGATATTGTCGATACTGGAGAGAGCATCGAGCATCTTTTGCGTTCACTGTCCGGCCATGAGCCGGCAAGTGTTGAGGTGGCAACCATGCTGTTCAAACCCGAGTCGTACAAGAAGGAACTTGCCATCAAGTATCGGGCCATGGAGATACCTAATGATTTCATTATCGGGTTCGGTTTGGATTACGACCAGCTGGGACGCAATCTGAAGGATATTTACAAGATTGTGAATGAGTAGCAATGTAATCGATTTCGATGGGGGAGCGAAACTCCCTCTCGTAGAGGATTTTTACACGATTCAGGGCGAAGGTTACCATGCGGGGAAACCTGCGTATTTCATTCGGCTGGGCGGTTGCGACGTGGGGTGTCGGTGGTGTGATGCCAAATTTACGTGGAATGCAGGGTTGTTCCCACCGGTTGACGTCCGGCTGATCGTGGAGCGTGCGGCATCCTATGCAGCCCGTGCGATCGTAATTACAGGGGGTGAGCCGTTGTTGTATCCGTTAGGGCCGCTGACCCGATTGTTGCACGGAAAGGGGTTGGAGATATTTTTGGAAACATCCGGTTCGCATCCCTTGAGCGGAGAGTTTGATTGGATATGCCTGTCTCCCAAACGGCAGCACCCGCCTTTACAGGAAGTTTGCGATGTGGCCCATGAGTTGAAGGTGATAATGGAAAACGAGGATGATTTCGAGTGGGCGGAGGAGTGTGCATCCCGTGTGGGGGAAGATTGCCTGCTCTATTTGCAACCCGAATGGAGTCGTTATGAACAGGTGATTGAATCGGTTGTGGAGTATGCCAAACGTTCTCCGCGGTGGAATGTTTCCATTCAGACTCACAAGTTCATGCACATCCCGTAGCCGATGAAGAGAGATGGTTGAATTGAACTGGAAGAAATATCGTACGTGGATTGTCCTGACATTGTTGTTCGTGGTGTTTATCCTGTTTTTCGCGCGTCATACGTTGATCGATGCATGGCGATTGAAACATCGGATAAAGGTGATGCGCCAGGAACAACAATATTATCGGATGAAAGCACGGGAGGATAGTCTGTTCCTCGAGAATCTGAAGGATGACGAATTTCTCGAAAAGTATGCCCGCGAGAAATTTTATATGAAACGCCCGGGAGAAGAGATTTATCTTCTTGAAGAAGAGTAGAGAGACGAATGTATTAAAATCGGTTGAATGGAATGAGAATATTGATTGTCAATGGTCCGAATCTGAATTTATTGGGCAGGCGAGACCCGGGTCTATATGGGACGCGCGATTTCGATACCTATTTGCAGGAACTGAGAAGACGTTATCCGGACGTAGATCTGGATTATTTCCAGTCGAACGTGGAGGGGGAAATTATCGACGAACTTCAGCGTGCCGATGGATGTTGCGATGGGGTTGTATTGAATGCGGGGGGGTATACGCATACGTCGGTGGCGATAGCCGACGCCATTGGAGCGATATCCGTGCCGGTGATTGAGGTACACATATCGTGTGTGCTCGCTCGTGAAGAATTTCGTCATGTGTCATTGATTGCCCCCAAGTGCAAGGGAACGGTCATGGGCTTCGGACTTGATTCGTACAGGTTAGCAATAGAAAGTTTTAGGTAAGAGGTAGATTTTATGGAGAAAAAGACAAAAATCGTAGCCACGATTTCGGATAAACGGTGCGATGTAGACTTTATCGCTTCGTTGTATAAGGCCGGGATGAATGTGGTGCGTATCAATACGGCTCACGTGACACCCGAATCGGCAGATCGGATTGTCGAGAATGTGCGCAAGGTGTCGGAACAGATCGCCATCCTTGTGGATACGAAAGGCCCGGAGATACGGATAACGGAGATGGCGCCGGAGTGTGCATCGGGCATCAGGGTTGACGTAGGCGATATGATCGATGTCCAGGGGAGTTCGGAAAACAAGCCTTCGACGCCGCGGATGCTTTATATGAACGATGCTTCGTTTGTGGAGGATGTGCCTGTGGGTGCCGATGTACTGATCGACGATGGGGATATCGAATTGAAAGTGGTAGAGAAAGTAGACGGGGTATTGCGTTGCCGTGTTTGCAACAACGGAGTAATCCGGGCTCGTAAGAGTGTGAATGTGCCCGACGTGAGGATCAATTTGCCATCGGTGACCGATCGGGATCGGATTTTTATCGAATGGGCGATCGACCGGGATATCGACTTCATTGCACACTCTTTTGTCCGGACGAAAGAGGATGTGTTGGCTGTCAAGCGAATAATCAAGGAACGCGGAAGCGGAATAAAGATTATCTCGAAAATCGAGAACCGGGAGGGGATCAACAATATCGACGAGATATTGAGCGAGACATACGGTGTGATGGTTGCCCGTGGGGATTTGGGTGTTGAGGTTCCGGCGGAACAGTTGCCAGTAGCACAGCGTCTGATTGTTCGCAAGTGTATCGAGAGCAAATGTCCAGTTATTATCGCGACACAGATGTTGCACTCGATGATTTCCAATCCTCGGCCGACGCGAGCGGAGGTGAACGATATTGCGAATGCCATATACCAACGGGTGGATGCAATTATGTTGAGTGGGGAGACGGCCGGCGGAGCATATCCCGTAGAGGCGGTGGAGACCATGACGCGTGTGGCGTGCGAAATCGAGAAGGATACGATGCACAACGCCCCTTTCATTGATATGAATATGACGCGTATCAACAATGAAATTACCGCACAACTGGCCCGGTCAACCGTACGTGCCTGTATTAATCTGCCGGTACGTGCAGTGGTGATCGACACAATGACCGGGCGGACGGGCCGTTATTTGGCTGCATTTCGTGGTCAGAAGCCGGTGTATGCCATGTGTTACCGGAAAACCGTAATGCGACAGTTGGCTCTTTCGTTCGGCATACGTCCCATGTATTGCGAACCGTCGGAGAACCACAGCGCATTCCTGCGCAAGGCACTCAATTCGCTCGAGGAGCAGTGCAAGGTGGACAAGGATGATTTGATCGTTGTGCTGGGTGGGAATTTCGGTGTGGCGGCGGGCGCATCCTTCATAGAGATTGCTCAGGTGAGCCAACTCGAACAAAAAGCGGCCTTGCTCAATCAACAGTAGAACGGGGTATCGGAGATGGTTCGTGAAATTGTATTGTGGAAGGAATGGAACTGAAACAGAATGTAATCCGGGGAATGGCATGGGGCATCGTCGAGAGGGCGGGCTCCATGTTGTTGCAAATGGGGGTAAGTCTTGTGATTGCCCGACTGCTCTCACCTGAGGATTACGGTTTGATAGCCATTCTTGTGGTATTCACGACCATCTGTTCCATTTTTGTCGAAAGCGGTTACACACAGGCATTGATCCGTAAGCAGGATCTGTCGAAGAGGGATTTTTCGTCCGTATTCGCATTCAATTTTTCGCTTTCGGTGGGTTTATACCTGTTGCTGTTGTTGCTTTCGCCGGTCATTGCGTGGTATTTTGAGAGTGCTGCATTGCTTCGAATTGCACCGGTTCTGTTTTTGTTGTTACCGATCAATGCATTGTGCAGCATCCAGTCGGCCATGTTCGTGTGCAATCTGGATTTTCGGCGGCTGGCAAAATATACGCTTTGGAGTTCTTTTGTGGCGAGCGTCATTTCGGTCGGTTTGGCCATTGCGGGTGCGGGCGTGTGGGCTTTGGTCGCACAGCGTTTGTTAACGGTCGGTGTCAAGGCTTTGTTGTTGTGGATTGTCGGCGAGTGGCGTCCGACACGGGAAGTGAGTACTGAACCTCTGAAGTCGATGTTTAAATACAGTTCCCGTCTTTTTTTGAGTGATTTCGTATCCGCACTCTATTTCAATATCTCGCAACTTTTTATCGGAAAGATGTATACGCCTGTTCAACTTGGTTATTACGAGCAGGGCCGAAAATTGAAGGAGATGCCGGTGACATCGGTGATCGGTACGGTGCAAAATGTTACTTTTTCGGCCTTGTCCAAGTTGCAGGACAATCCGGACAAATTTTGTGATGGAACACGAAAAGTCACGATGGTGTTGAACTGGCTGATGTTTCCTGTCATGGTGGGGTTAATCGCAATCGCAAAGGATATGTTCCTGGTACTGCTTACTGAGAAGTGGTTGCCCACGGTTCCTTATTTCCAGATTTTTTGTCTGGGCGGGGTTTTTGTGCCGTTGTCTGTCGTTTCGTACAGCGTAATGAAGATCAAGAGCGACGGCAGTCTGATTCTGCGCATGGAAATTGTCAAGAAGGTATTGGCTACCATTGTCCTGTGTGTTACCATTCCGATCAGTGTGAGGGCCATCGTATGGGGACAGACGATTATTTTCCTGTGTGACATGGTGGTCAATATGTTCGGAGCCGGACGATGTTCGTTGTTGAATCCATGGCGTCAGTTGGCGGCGTCGTTCCCGTACGCAGTCATGGCCCTGGTGATGTGGGGTGGCGTATATGGTGTCGGATGGTTATTGCAGGATGTAATCCCCGAATGGGCGCTTCTGTTGGTGAAGATCCTATGCGGCGCGGCAATCTACATGGGTGAAACACTGATTCTGAAACCGGAGGGTTGGAAAGAGGTGAATATTATTCTTAAGGAGTATGCTTCCGTACGCAACGGAGGTCGGTAAAACGGTGCCGATACTTGTCGGTTTTATGTCCCTGCTGTCCGGAGATACCTGTCGGTCCAGACGCTGAAATGTCGGTTCGTGGCGGGTTTCCTGAAGCGGGTCTTCCTTTTTGTCGTTTCGGATTCATGCCCCGAGGGCATGGCAAGGCTTGTGTCGCTACCCCGTTATCGGTTGTCGATTTCGTACATGTTGCCCTGCATGGGATACAAAGTAGGACGGTATCTCCTTCATGCCTTTCGTCCGGGCCATATTAAAAGCGGGAGAGGAATTCCCTGTATCCGGGCAAGCCCTTTTATGGAAATCCCTCTCGTGAGTCGGACCGTTTCGATGCTGACCGTTACTTACCGATAGTCTTGTGGCATGAGTTGTCCGTTCAGCACGCGCAGCGCATTCGAGGCCAGGGCTTCCATTTCGTTTTCTCCCGGGAATACCCGAACATCGGCAATGAAGGAGACCATTTTTTCGATGTAATCGCATACGTATCGGTTGTAAGCGATCCCGCCGGTGAGAAGAATTGCATCGACTCTGCCTTCGAGTACGGTTGCCATGGCGCCGATCTCTTTGGCAATGTTGTAACACATGGCATCGAGGATGAGTTTTGTCCGTTCGTCGCCATCGGAGGCACGTTTGACAATTTCCTGTACATTGTTTGTCCCCAGA
>CASDWR010000055.1 GCA_949284665.1 uncultured Rikenellaceae bacterium
ATGCGTAACAATGTACCGGTTATTATCCTGTCGCGTACTGCGCCGGAATTTCTGGAACGCCTGTTTGAACAAGAGGTGCCGGAAATCTTCGACGGGTTGATTACCATCAAGAAGATTGTCCGTATTCCGGGAGAGCGGGCGAAGGTGGCCGTTGAATCGTACGATGAGCGAATCGATCCGGTGGGTGCATGCGTGGGCATGAAAGGGTCCAGGATCTATTCTATTGTCAAGGAATTGCGTAATGAGAATATCGATGTTGTGAACTGGACATCCAATACGCAGTTGTTGATTCAGCGAGCATTGAATCCGGCCAAGATTTCGTCGATTTCGATCGACGAGGAAAAAAAGACGGCTTCGGTTTATCTTAAACCGAGCGAGGTGTCGCTTGCGATTGGCAAAGGAGGATTGAATATCCGTTTGGCCAGTATGTTGACGGGTTACGACATCGACGTGTACCGTGATGTGGAAGAGGAAGACGTGGCCTTGCAGGAATTTTCCGACGAGATCGACCAATGGATCATCGATGCTCTCAAAGGAATCGGATGCGATACGGCCAAGAGTGTATTGGAATTGTCGGTTGACGAACTGGCCCGTCGTACCGATCTCGAAGTGGAAACTGTCGAAGAGGTTGTTCGGATTCTGAAATCCGAGTTCGAATAGTGCCGGAGGGGGATGTTCTGTCCCGGGAGTTGGGTGAGGACGCCGGACGATGCGAGAATAAGCCCGTTGTCGGATACGGGAAAGATTAGACGAAACGCCGAAAACGCAAAAGAATAGATATATGTCAATTGAAAGAAAACTGAGACTTCATCAGGTTGCAAGAGAGTTTAAAGTGGGACTTGCTACGATCACCGATTTTCTGGAGAAGAAGGGCGTGAAGATCGAAAGTTCGCCGAGTACGCTTGTCGAGCCGGAGGTGTATGCGATGCTTGAAAAGGAGTTCGGGAGCAATCGAACAGCCGGCGAACGGATCAATATTCGGGACCGGATCAATCTCAAGACGGAGACCGTTTCGCTCAACGACAAGAAGGAGTCATCGCAGAAGAGTGCGGAGAATGATTTCAAGGAGGAAATTGTGATCAAGAGTGGAGTCATCAGTGTGAAAGACGAGGTGAAGACCGCGACTCCTAAGATTCTCGGCAAGATCGATCTTTCGCAGGGCAATCGAGGGGCAGTATCCCGTGGGACGGAACCGTCGTCACCGAAGTCTTCGGTGTCTTCGACCGTGACGGAAACCCCGACTTCGATTCCGACGGAATCTCCGGTTGTCCCGACTGGGAAATTTGAGACCGTTATGGCCAAACAGAGCGAAGTGAAGGAGGAGCAGGAGGAGGAGAAGAGGCCCGAGGATGTGAAGGCCGTACCTGAAGAGCCGGTTGCCGTTTCTCAAGAGAAAGAAATGGATGCCGGGGCGCAATCCCAACCCGAAGTCCCTCAACCACAACAGCAGCCGAAACCGGCATCCGGTCCTGTCATCCAAACCAAGACATACGACGAACGTATGGCCGAAGATAACGATAATGTATTTCGTATCAATGATGAGAGCACCCGTTTGACCGGGCCGAAGGTGCTTGGCAAAATGGAGGTGGCCGATTATCGCAAAGGAGGAGATTTCCACCGTAAGGAGAAACGGAAAAGGATCGGTAAGGACAAGGTCGATGTAACCAAACCGCAACCGATGGGGCAACCGGCCGCGAGACCTGTGCCGGGAGGGAAACCCTCCTCGGGACAGCCGTTCTCCAAGAAGGAGAAAAAGAAAAAAAACGCACCTAAACCTGTGTTGCGTCCCGAGATCAGCGATGAAGAGGTACAGAAACAGATCAAGGATACGCTTGCTCGACTTACTACCAAAGGGGGGAAAAGCAAAGGTGCTTTGCACCGGAAGGAGAAGCGTATGGAGGCACGTGCCCGTGTGGACGAGGAGATGGAACGTACGCAAGCCGAGCAATCCACTCTGAAAGTGACAGAATTCGTGACGGTCAGTGAACTGGCAACGATGATGAATGTTTCGGTAACGGATGTGATTACGGCGTGTATGAATCTTGGGCTGATGGTTTCGATCAACCAGCGTCTCGATGCGGAGGCACTTGTGATTGTTGCCGAGGAGTTCGGATTCAAGGTGGAGTTTGTTTCCGTGGAGATTCAGGAAGCAATCGAAGAGGAAGAGGAAGAGGAGGAGAATCTGATCACTCGTCCACCGATCGTGACGGTGATGGGTCATGTGGACCATGGTAAGACCTCGTTGCTCGACAATATCCGGAAAACGAATGTGATTGAAGGAGAGGCAGGAGGTATCACACAGCATATCGGTGCATATAGTGTGGATCTGAATGGCCGAAAGATCACTTTCCTCGATACACCCGGACACGAAGCGTTTACGGCGATGCGTGCCCGCGGGGCGAAAGTGACCGATGTGGCGATCATTATTGTGGCTGCCGATGACAATGTTATGCCGCAGACGATCGAAGCGATCAATCATGCACAGGCAGCGGGAGTGCCGATGGTATTTGCCATCAACAAAATCGATAAGCCGGGGGCCAATCCCGACCATATCAAGGAGCAGCTGGCCAATATGAACTATCTGGTCGAGGACTGGGGTGGGAAATACCAGTCGCAGGAAATTTCGGCCAAAAAAGGGATCAATCTCGACAAGTTGTTGGAAAAGGTGTTGCTGGAGGCCGAATTGCTTGATCTGAAGGCGAACCCCAACCGGAAAGCCGTAGGGAGCGTGATTGAATCCACGCTCGATAAGGGGCGAGGCTATGTGGCTACGGTATTGGTTCAGAACGGTACGTTGCACGTTGGAGATGTGATATTGGCGGGGACCTATTCTGGGCGCGTGAAGGCAATGTTCAACGAGCGTGGTCAGAAGGTTGATGTGGCTCCTCCATCAACACCGGTATTGGTACTCGGTTTGAACGGAGCGCCCCAAGCTGGAGATACGTTCAATGTGATGGACGATGACCGAAGTGCCCGCGAGATTGCCAACAAACGTGAGCAGTTGCAGCGTGTACAGAATTTGCGTACGCAGAAACACGTGACACTCGACGAAATAGGACGCCGTATTGCCATCGGAAATTTCAAAGAGTTGAATATTATAGTCAAGGGCGATGTGGACGGTTCGATCGAGGCCATGACCGATTCTCTTATCAAACTTTCCAAGGAGGAGGTCCAGGTAAACGTAATTCACAAGGCCGTCGGCCAGATCTCGGAATCGGATGTGTTGTTGGCTGCGGCTTCGAATGCCATCATTGTTGGATTTCAGGTCCGACCGAGTGCGGGTGCACGGAAACTTGCCGAGAAGGAGGAGATCGAAATACGTCTCTATTCGATCATTTACGATGCGATCAACGATATCAAGGATGCTATCGAGGGTATGTTGGAGCCGGTGACCAAGGAAGAGATCGTATGTTCGGTCGAGGTGCTCGAGACATTCCGTATCAGCAAAGTGGGGACAATTGCCGGAGGTGTGGTACGTGAAGGGAAAATTACCCGCAACACCCCAATTCGGGTTATCCGTGACGGTATAGTAATCTATACCGGACATCTCGGTTCCCTGAAGCGTTTCAAGGATGATGTGAAAGAGGTGACTTCAGGTATGGAGTGTGGATTGAATATCGAGAGTTTCAACGATATCAGGGTTGGTGATGTTGTGGAGGGTTATGAGACGGTTGAGGTGAAACGTAAGTAACCGGGTCTTTGCCCTCGGTCGTTCGGGTCGGTTCCGGCATCGGATGACAACAGATCATGTGGGTGCGGGCCGGGAAAACAGAACAACTGTTTTCCCGGCCCGCACCTTTGTTGTCGTGGGAGAGCATGAAGGGAAATGTGAAGGGGTGGGGTGAGAAATTTACCTGTTCCCGGAAAGGAATCTCTGCCTTGTATGGTATCCGTTTGCTGCCGGCGGCGGTGTCGTGATACGGGTTCCTGGAGTAGGAGGGTGTCGGAACGCAAATTTTTCTTGAAGTGTGTTTGCGGGTTTGGCAACGGTGTAAAATCGGGTTGGTTTTAAAAAAAAAGGCAGATTTGTGGCTCATCTCGTTGAAAAAAGAACAATGCGAAAGATTCATACCGGTTTTTCTTGGCAGGAAAGAATAAAGTATGTACATTTGTCGCAACCGATCCGTAAACAGATCATGAAGAGAAGCATGTTGCATACGAGGGAAGAGATCGAACGAAAACCCGTCCGGGCATCGCTTCTTTGCGGATTGTCGATGGATATGCGCTTCGTGCGCTGAAGAATCTTTAATCACACGGAAAAACCTTTACGGGCGCGGTCTGCGTATGACCGGAACGTTCAGTGTATCCCTTTGTCTGAAAAGGGATTTGGAAAGTGAGCGTGAGAATATGCGCATCTGTCCATGGCGACGGAATGATTCGAACATGTAAAACGCTAAAAGAATACGATAAAACGTATGGCAAAGAGTTATGAGGAGATAAACGAAAAGATTCGCAAAGGCGAAGCCGTGGTTCTTACGGCGGAAGAGGTTTCCGAACTTTCACGGTCGCTTTCCCCGAAAGAGATCGCTGCAAAGGTCGATGTGGTGACGACTGCCACATTCGGTGCGATGTGTTCGTCGGGAGCATTTCTGAACTTCGGGCACACCGATCCACCGATTCGAATGGAACGGATCGAGTTGAACGGGGTCCGTGTGAGTGGAGGCCTTGCTGCCGTGGATACCTATGTGGGGGCAACGGACTGCAATCCCGAACGTCCCGAGTACGGGGGAGCTCACATCATTCAAGATATCATCGATGGAAAAGATATTGTGCTCGAAGCGTGGGGTAAGGGGACGGATTGTTACCCGCGCCGCCATGTACGGACGATCATCAATCGCGAGACGCTGAATGAGGCGATACTCTATAACCCGCGCAACTCCTATCAGAATTATAATGTGGCGACCAATTCGACCGATCGTATCAAATACACCTACATGGGGACATTGCTGCCGCATTTTAAAAATGCGTCGTACAGTTCGGCGGGTGAGCTTTCGCCGTTGCTCAACGATCCTGACTGCCGGACGATCGGATTGGGAACACGAATTTTTCTGGCCGGGACAGAAGGGTACGTGACATGGAATGGCACGCAGTTTTGTACGGAACGCGAGGTGAACGAGTTCGGCATTCCGGTGACTAATGCACGGACGATCGCCGTAATTGGCGATTTGAAACGGATGAGCAGTGAATTTTTGCGTGCGGCCTATTTCGAGAAGTACGGTGTCAGCATGTACGTGGGGATCGGGGTTCCAATACCGGTACTCGACGAGGATTTGGCCCGTCGTGTTTCGATCCGCAACGAGCAGATCGAAACCACGGTAACGGATTACGGTACGGGCGGAACGGTATTGGGCCGGACCAACTATGCAGCTTTGCACAGCGGCCGGATCGAAGTGGCCGGTCGGAGTATCCCGACGGCCCCGTTGTCGAGTCTGAACAAGGCACGTCGAATTGCAATGCTTTTGAAAGAGTGGATCGAACGCGGTGAATTCGAGTTGTCGGCACCGGTACGTCCCATGCCGACCTGTTCTGATGTGAAGAAATTGAAAATTGTGGATACGGAGATCGAATAGCAAACGATTTTGGTTATGGAAAAGAAGTTGATTTTGTCATTTCCGCCCGAAGCGACCTACCGACCGCTGACATACGGGTTGATTAAGGATTACGATATACGGATCAATATCATTAAGGCGGAGATAGAGATCGGGAAAGGGGGGAAATTGTTGGTTGTGTTCGACTCCGAACCGGACAATATCGAGCAAGCCATTGCTTTTCTGAAAGATAATGGTGTGAGTGTCAGTTCGCTTGCCAACAAGGTGTGGTTTGATCGCGATCGTTGTATCGATTGTGGCAATTGTGCATCAGCCTGTCCGTCGGGTGCGTTGACGATCGGGTCACCGGATTGGAAACTGGCATTCAATCCGGAAAAGTGTATCCTTTGCAAGTTGTGTCTGACCAGTTGCCCGATGCGGTTGTTCAGCATTGAGTTTGCCGAATGAGAGCGTTGTCGGTTTCGGAAAGATGAAGGAGTATAGCGAACGAAGTTATCGAAAACGGTTCGCAGGGACAGGTCGTTGCGGTTTTACCGTGGAACACAGGAAAACCGATGTATGGGTAGCTGTCGACGAAGCGTCGTACGATTCGGGAATGGAGCCTTGTTGTCGGGAGATCCTCGTTGCATTGTGGCGTGAGATGGAAGGGTATCTGTCGGCTGACCCGGAGTATGAGTCGTCGTTGGTCCCCTATGAACCGGCACCGGATGCTCCGTCGATTTTCCGACGGATGAGTGTGGCGGGAACACGTGCCGGTATCGGCCCGATGAGTGCAGTTGCCGGGGCATGCGCCGAACATCTGGCAGTTGAGTTGAGGAAGCGGTTTCCATATCGGGAAATCATCATCGAGAACGGTGGAGATATTTATGCGGAACTTGTTCGTGAAACCGATATCGCCGTATTTGCCGGAGAGTCTCCTCTATCCGAAAGGGTGGGGTTCCGGATTCCGGCATTGGCTCCGATAGGCGTATGTACATCATCGGGAACGGTCGGGCCTTCATTGAGTTTCGGACAGGCCGATGCTGTGATGATCGTGTGCCGAGACGTGTTGTTGGCTGACAGTTATGCCACAGCTTTTGCCAATCTGGTTCGTCATGTCGACGATGTGGACCGGGTGATTGAACGGATTCGGAACGAGAAGGATATATTGGCGGGGATGGTTGTCATGAAAGACCGCCTGGGGATTTGCGGGGATTTCCCTTTGCAGCTTTTCGGGACGGAGCAATCCGGATAAAAACAGACTCGGGGTCGGAATGGTGGCTCGTGGCTTATGGGTGGAGACGGCCCCGAGTTGCGATGTATTTTCTGCCGGCACGAACACGTGCCGGCATTTTGTTCACAGGGGGGAGTCGAGTTTCAAGATTTGAAGACTGGCTTTGGAGATTATTGCGACGACTGCATTTCCCCAAGTCTGGCGGAAGGAGTTACGTCGAGTCCGGAGAATTCCCCAAGCCGGTAACGATATAGCCCGGCCATGGCAATCATGGCAGCATTGTCCGTGGTGAATTTCAAGGGAGGTAAATAGGTGTGCCAGCCTCGTTTTCTGCCTTCGTTGACGATGGCGTTACGCAACCCCGAATTGGCAGATACGCCTCCAGCAATGGCAATTTCCTTGATTTCGCATGCTTTGGATGCTGCAACCAGTTTGTTGAGTAGGGTGTCGATGATGGTTTTCTGGAGAGAAGCGCAGAGGTCGGCTGTATTTTGTTCGATAAAGTCGGGGTTTTCCTTCATGCTGTCGCGCAGGAAGTATAGGAAAGAGGTTTTCAGCCCGCTGAAACTGTAATCGAATCCATCGACCGATGGCTTTGCGAAACGGAATCGTTTCGGATCTCCCTCTTTGGCGAGTCGGTCTATGACAGGTCCTCCCGGATAGGGCAACCCCATTACTTTGGCACATTTGTCGAATGCTTCGCCGGCGGCATCATCAATGGTCGAACCGATGATTTCCATCTCAAGCGGGGCCGATACCTTGACAATCTGTGTGTGTCCACCCGAGACCAAAAGGCATAGGAATGGAAACGAAGGATGGGGAATCTCTTCTCTGGGCAGATCGATAAAATGGGAAAGAATATGACCCTGGAGG
This sequence comes from uncultured Rikenellaceae bacterium, assembly GCA_949284665.1. Taxonomy (GTDB): domain Bacteria; phylum Bacteroidota; class Bacteroidia; order Bacteroidales; family Rikenellaceae; genus Tidjanibacter. The sequence goes on from CASDWR010000055.1 coordinate 7,636, forward strand.
TGGTTTACCTCCACCATGGGTATGTCTTTTGCAATGGCCAATCCTTTGGCGAAGGATACACCGACCAACAACGAGCCGAGCAAACCCGGTCCGCGTGTAAAGGCGATCGCATCGATATCGTCGAGAGTGATTCCGGCTTCACGGATGGCCGTATCGACTGTCGGAACGATGTTTTGTTGGTGAGCCCGTGAAGCGAGTTCAGGGATAACGCCACCATATTTAATATGAACAGATTGATTTGCAATGACGTTTGACAGGAGCAATCCGTTACGGATGACTGCGGCAGAGGTGTCGTCGCACGAAGATTCGATTCCCAATACGGTTATATCCATTTATTCTTTTTATTTTTAACGAAATTTTTACTACAATTGTAGATTGTTTTCGACTTCAATGGGCAAAGTTATAAAAA
>CASDWR010000056.1 GCA_949284665.1 uncultured Rikenellaceae bacterium
GTGCTCCGTTGGGTGCCATTATCCGACGGGGAGGGCTGGGAATGCCTGTGGTCGTGTCGGTACTCTTTTTCGTGGTTTACTATATTATCAGTATTTCGGGAGAGAAGATGGCCAAAGAGGGATCGTGGGGGACTTTTGCCGGAATGTGGATATCCACCTTCATCCTTTTTCCGATCTCCATATATCTGACCTATAAGGCTACCAATGATTCCAATCTTTTCAATGCGGACTGGTATCTGATTCAGTATCACCGTCTGAGAGATTTCATGAAAAGAGTGAAAGACAATTGGGAAAAGAAGAAACACAAACGACAAAACGCATAAGGAAAAGATATGACGAAGGAAGAAAAAAACGTCTTGAGCAGCGTAGAAGAGGCGATCGAAGATTTTAAAAATGGTAAAATAGTGATCGTCGTTGATGATGAAGATCGCGAGAATGAGGGCGATTTTGTAGTGGCTGCAGAAAAAATTACGCCGGAGATCGTGAATTTCATGCTTCATAACGGCAGAGGCGTATTGTGTGCACCGTTGACCGAGGAACGGTGCCGTGAATTGGAACTGGATATGATGGCCAGGGACAATACCTCGTTATTGGGGACACCGTTTACGGTGGCTGTCGATCTGCTCGGCGATGGATGTACGACGGGTGTATCTGCATCGGATCGGGCAAAAACCATCCGTGCGCTGGTCGCCCCCGGAACCAAACCGACCGATCTCGGTCGTCCGGGACATATTTTCCCGCTTCGTGCCCGGGATAAGGGGGTATTGCGTCGGGCGGGACATACGGAAGCGGTTGTAGATCTCGCTCGTATGGCCGGATTACGTCCCGGAGGTGCATTGATCGAAATCATGAATGAAGACGGTACGATGGCCCGACTTCCGCAGTTGGCAAAGATAGCCGAGAAATATGCTTTGAGAATCGTTTCGATAGCCGACATCATTGCATACAGGTTGAAATCGGAGAGTATTGTGGAACGGGGTGAAGCCGTGGAAATGCCTACCCAATGGGGAAATTTCAAGTTGATCCCGTTTCGGCAGAAAAGCGACGGAACGGAGCATGTCGCTCTTGTCAAAGGTGAATGGGAGCCTGGGGACTCGATCCTTGTAAGGGTCCATTCGTCGTGTGTGACAGGTGACATTTTCGGCTCGTGTCGGTGCGATTGCGGTGCTCAACTCCACGAGGCGATGAGCATGATAGAAAAAGAGGGCAGGGGAGCGATCGTCTACTTGTCGCAGGAGGGCCGCGGGATAGGTCTGTTCAATAAAATAAAGGCCTACAAATTGCAGGAGCAGGGCTATGATACGGCCGAAGCCAATCTGAAACTCGGTTTTGCAGTCGATGAGCGGGATTACGGTGTGGGAACCAGTATCCTCCACGCCTTGGGTATTACGAAAATGCGCCTGATGACAAACAATCCGCTGAAGATAAAAGGGCTGCAGGGTTACGGGCTTTCCATTGAGGAGATCGTACCGATTGTCATTCCGCCGAATCCTTACAATGTGCACTATCTCGAAACCAAGGAGATCCAGATGGGCCATACGTTGGGCCTTTTCAAGCACTGAATGCCTTTTCTGAAAACGGGGCGCTTAAAGCCGGCGGAGAGAGGAAGAGAGAATGGTCGTGGTCGAGGAAGGCACAGCGTTTTGTCGTAAAGTAGAGCGGTGCACGTGTCGGATTCCGGAAGGGAGGTTTGAATGGGGCGGAAATGATGGTTGCCGGTGATAAGTCGGTCGAAAGAGTATTCGAAAAAAAAGAGTATGGAGGGAAAGGATTTACGTATCGTATATATGGGTACGCCCGAGTTTGCCGTGGCACCGTTGCAAAAGCTTGTTGATAACGGATACCGCGTTGTGGCGGTGATTACCATGCCTGACAAGCCTGCCGGTAGGGGTTTGAAAATACAGTACAGTGCCGTAAAGGAATATGCGTTGTCTGCTGGATTGCCGGTATTGCAACCGGAACGATTGAAAGATCCCGATTTTTTGGCTTGTCTTGAAGCCTTGGAACCCGATCTGGGGATAGTAGTCGCATTCCGTATGCTGCCTGAGGCGGTCTGGACCATGCCGCGGCTGGGAACATTCAATCTGCATGCCTCCCTGTTGCCCCAGTATCGTGGCGCTGCACCGATCAATTGGACCATTATCAACGGTGAAACCGAAACGGGTGTAACCACTTTTTTCCTCAACCACCGGATCGACGAGGGAGAGATTCTCGATTTTGAACGAGTCCCCATTGCTTCGGAAGATACGGCCGGTGTGTTGCACGATCGGTTGATGGGAATAGGAGCCGATTTGGTGATCCGTACGGTCGATCGGATTGCTTCGGGCGATTATAGTACCATTTCACAGAGTCATATCGATCCGACGACATTGAAATCCGCACCGAAAATTTTCCGCGACGATTGTCGCCTGGATTTCTCTCATCATGGCCGTGAGATAGTCGACCGTATCCGGGGACTCTCTCCATACCCTGCCGCATGGATAGACATGAAACCTTTATCCGGGACGAATGTCCCGCCTTCCACGATGAAAGTTTATCGGGCAACTTTTGAAGAGTGCTTACCGATGGAGGAGTGTGGCAGCGTGGTCGTGGATGATCGGAACGGCAAATTAAGGGTGGCCTGTACGGATGGTTATGTTTTGCTTGAAGAAATTCAGTTGTCCGGGAAAAAGCGGATGGGGGCTGCTGAACTGTTGCGCGGGTTCCGAAACATACACGCCTATCGTTTTTGACGTATTTTAAAATTATTAGAAATTTGGCGATACGTCGGAATAGTTCGAATTTCTTATGAGCTACCCCCCCCTCTCTCAGGCATGTTTGTCGAGTCAGGAATATGCCTGTTTTTTGACTGGAAGCAATGAGGGTTCTTAAAGCGATGAAAGAAAAGTCAAAAGAATCAATCTCCTAAGCTCGATGTACGGCCATACCTGTTCGTTCAGTTTATTACCCTGTATTCTTCAGGGGTATACCCTGTCAATTTGCGAAATACCAGGCAAAAATAGGATACCGAAGGAAACCCGAGTTCATCTACGAGCCGGGCGAGTCGAATATCTGTAGAATGTAATTTCCTCTTGGCAGCCTCCATCTGCATAAGTTGCAGATAACAGTTGTGTGTCCGTCCAAGCCCGTATTTAAGCAGGTCTTCAAAATAGGCATTCGATAATTGGAGCCGTTCGGCGCAGCGGGTCGTCGACAGACTCCCCCGCATCATATATTTTTCACTGACGACGTGTTCACTGACGTATGTCTCGTAATGTGCTATGAGTTTTTTGTTTACTTGTTCGCGGGTGATGAATTGGCGTTCGTAAAACCGGACTGTCTGATCCAACAGGCAGGTGATCTGTCGGATCAGAATCGTGTGCTTGTATCGATCGGGGCTATGGAAAAGTTCTCGGCGGATCCCGTCGATGCAAGAAATGAGGATGTTCCGCTCTTCGGAGGATGGATGGAGTGCCTCTTTCGGTGCATATGAGAAAAATGTATAGCCTGTAAATCGTAGCTCCTCGCAGATGCCCGAAAACAGCGCCGGATGGAAAGCGAACAGTCTGCAACATGCTGTTGGGACACTCTGCAATACAGAACCGGGACAATAACAGAGTAGAGAGCCCTCGTTGTAGTCACAGTAACATCGTCCGTATTTCGTTTCACACTCCTCGGAGGCTCCTTTCAGCAACATTACGTAATAACCCGATCGACAGAGAGTGGCTGTGACCGGACGCGGGTCGATATTTTCATCAATGAAAAGACCGAAGGATTGACAATTGTCGTTCATCTTGAAAAGACATGCCAAGGTTTTATCTCCGATTCCGGAACTCGTTGGGTGTGAGTCCAGTCAGACGTTTAAACATCCGACTCATGTGTTGCGGATATTGGAATCCCAAGCCGTAAGCGATTTCACTCATGGTCTTGTCCGAAGACAGCATAGCGTCTTTGGCTCGTTCAATCAGTTTGTTCTGAATGTATTCAGAGGCTGTTTGTCCGGTTTGCCTGCTGATCATGTCTCCGAAATAGTTCGCCGAAAGACACACTTTGTCTGCAAAATATTTGACGGTCGGAAGTCCTTCACGGGATGGGGCCTCGCTGTCGAAATAGTCATCCAGCAAGCGTTCAAAGCGTACGATGATGTCCTTGTTGACTTCTTCGCGTGTTGTAAATTGTCGTTCGTAAAAGCGCATGCAGTAGTCGAGCAACAGACCGATATTGGCAGTAATCAGCCGTCGGCTGTGCCTGTCGATACTGTGGTGCAATTCAGCTTCGATTTTATGCAGACAATCCATGACCGTTGCCCGCTCTTCTTGTGAGACATGCAGTGCCTCGTGGGTCCCA
>CASDWR010000057.1 GCA_949284665.1 uncultured Rikenellaceae bacterium
CTCCATCGAACCCCACTGACGACGCGACCTGGCAAATGAAACCGTAGCCGTAACCCGTGCTCTCGTCAGAGCGACATAAAATAACCGACGCTCCTCTTCGAGTCCCTCCTTCGTAGCAGAACTCCGCAAGGAAGGGAACAAATTCTCTTCGAGACCTACGATGAAGACATGGTCGAATTCCAATCCTTTTGCTGCATGAACCGTCATCAAAACCACTTTTTCACCTCCCTCTTCCTGCTCACCGTCCTCATCGGTCATCAAAGCCACGTTTTGCAACCACTCTTCAATCGTCGGTTCCTGACCGCCGGCCCCTTCATCATCGTATGCGAGTGCGATCTGCTGTTCTTTGAAATCCTCCATCGAATTAAGCAGTTCTTCCACATTGGCCAATGCACTCTCCGCTTCGACCGAACGGTCGGACCGATAGCTCTCGATGATACCGGAACGTGCTGCCACAGCCATACCGAAATCATAAAGGCTTTTTTCGTAACGCTCCATCGACAGTTCGCGTATCATCTCTACAAAAGCGGTGATGCGCTTGCCGATCGCTTTCGCCTCGGGGGCATTCGGATCGAGTCCGTTCACCGTTTCCCAAAGACTTTTCCCCTGCTCGCGGGCAAGAGCGACAACCCGTTCGACCGTGGTCACTCCGATGCCCCGGGCCGGGGTGTTGACAATCCGGCGGAAAGCCTCGTCATCCTTCGGATTGACAATCAAACGGAAATAGGCAATCATATCGCGAATCTCCTTGCGCTCGTAAAACGACCGGCCGCTGTGAATCCGATATGGGATGTCCCTGCGGCGCAAAGCTTCCTCAATCGCCTGAGACTGCGAATTGTTCCGGTACAACACGGCTATCTCGCTCCATTTCCCACCCGATGACCGTCCCAGACTGCGAATGGCATCGGCGACCAATTGTGCCTCCTCCATATCGGTATAGGCTGCAATCACCCGAATCCGGTCTCCCCGATCCTTTTTCGAAAAAACCTGTTTTGGAATCTGACGCGTGTTGTGTGCGATAATGCTGTTGGCGACATTGACAATCGTCTGTGTCGATCGGTAATTCTCCTCCAATTTGAACACTTCCGCCTGGGGGAAATCGCTCCGAAAACGAAGAATGTTTTCGATTTTCGCTCCCCGGAACGCATAGATGCTCTGTGCATCATCGCCCACTACGCACACATGCGAATGGGTCAAAGACAATCTCCTGACAATCAGATATTGTGCATAGTTCGTATCTTGATACTCATCTACCAGCAAATAACGGAATCGCTCCTGATATATGGCAAGGACCTCCGGAAAATCCCGGAACAGGATGTTCACATAAAGGAGCAAATCGTCGAAATCCATTGCATTGTTCCGCTTGCACCGCTGTACGTAGGAGTGGTAAATCGTCGAAAATTCCGACTGCCGGCGTTTTCGGTCCTCTTCTATGAAAACCGAACTGGCAGCATACGACTCTGCCGTAACCAGATTGTTTTTGGCCAGCGAAATGCGCGAACGGATCGCACGCGCCTTGTAATCTTCCGTATTGAGATCCATTTCGCGGATAATGGAAGAGATCATACTCTCGCTCTGCCCTGTATCGTAAATGGTAAAATTTTTCGTAAAGCCCAACTTTTCAGCCTCAGCCCGCAGAATACGGCAAAAAATCGAGTGGAATGTTCCCATCCACACATAACGGCTGCGACCGTCAGGCAGCAATGCGGTAATTCGTTCACGCATCTCACGTGCCGCCTTGTTGGTAAAGGTGAGAGCCAAAATGGAACCGGGCGGCACCCCTTGTTCGATCATGTAAGCAATACGACAGGTAAGAACCCTCGTTTTGCCCGATCCAGCTCCGGCAACAATAAGCGACGGCTTATCATATCGGATCACTGCTTCACGTTGCGCAGGATTCAAACTCTCGATAAAATGTGACATACGAAACCATTCCTTTTTTCCCTCTTCTCCGATCGTCGCCCGACAATCGCCGGATTCCGTCGCCGGCCATGCCCCATACGGAGAAATTCGCAAATTCATCTTGCAAACCGGCACGAATATCGCTCACAAAAGTAGATGAAAATCGGAAAATTTTATGGAATATTTCCCTATTTTTGTAATAACTTTGCAATCCGGTCGTTCCTTTCGATGTGAGGGTGAACGGAAAAACCGCATGCATGCGACAGCAACGATTCAGTTCGTTTGTTTATTCCGTCCGACTTCACCTCCGGTCGAAGAAGACCCGCGACACGAAATATCGAACATATACAACATACTTACTTATGAGCGAAGTAGTCAATATCAAAGAACTCAATGAACGCATCGAGCGGGAAAGCGTCTTTGTGGATACGCTTACCATGGAGATGGGGAAAGTCATCGTAGGTCAGAAACACCTGATCGATACATTGCTGATCGGTCTTCTGTCAAATGGCCACATTCTGCTCGAAGGAGTTCCGGGGCTGGCCAAAACCCTTGCAATCACCACGCTTGCCCAGGCCGTGGATGCCAAGTTCAACCGCATTCAGTTCACTCCCGACCTGTTGCCTGCCGA
>CASDWR010000058.1 GCA_949284665.1 uncultured Rikenellaceae bacterium
AAAAACGTTCAGGTTCATCATAATACGGGTTTATAGGTTTATAAGTTTAGGGTTTCGGTCGGAATTGCAGGCTTTCACCATCGTTTGTAAAAGGTCAGGTCGAAGATTCCGGTTATTGTTTTATTAAAGGTTCAAGGTATATTTTCGATAACGGAGCAGCGCTTCCAGAAAATAGTAGTCAGCGTAGGAGAGCGGGGTATCGACCTCTGTTTTATCGGGCAGGCTGCCTACAGAGTGTTTCAGAATAAAATTGCCGTTTTCGCCTACTTCGGCGAGGTATTCGGGACCGGCAAGGGTTCGGATCTGTTTTTCCGCGATCTCCATGTAGGATTTTCCGTTGTCGGCAATCTGACTGAGGGAGATAAATGCGGAGGCCATGATGGCTGCAGCCGATGCATCGCGGTATTCATCGGGAATTTTCGGAGAGTCGAAATCCCAATATGGAATGCCGTCTTCCGGTAGACGTGCGACCAACATGTCGGCGATATGCTGGGCCTGGTGGAGATAACGTACCTCTCCGGTTTGTTCGAACATCATCGTATATCCGTATAGAGCCCATGCCTGTCCGCGTGCCCAGGCCGATTCGTCAGCCAGTCCCTGTACGGTGATTCTTTTCCGTACGGCACCCGTTTCCGGGTCGTAGTCGACAAGGTGATAGCAGGTGTAGTCATCGCGGAAGTGATTCCGCATTGTTTTGTCGGCATGGGATACGGCGATTGAGCGCAGTTGGTCATCATTATCCATGTTTCCGATGACTGCCAGCAGTTCGAGATTCATCATGTTGTCGATGATCACGGGATAGACCCAGTCGAACCCTTCCTTTACAAAAGGCCAACTTTTGATGCAGCCGACGGTTGACGAAAATCCCTGTGACAACGAATGGGCTGCCGTACGCATGATATTTAAGGAGAGGGTATCGTCCGTCAGACGGTATTGATGTCCGAAACTGCAATTGATCTGGAATCCCACATCGTGGTGATCGCAGGTGTATTTGACGGGTTCGACTTTGGCGGTTTCTTGCTCTGCCAATTGTCGGACAGTCTCATCTCCCGAGTATTCGTAGATCTGCCAAAGGGTGCCTGGAAAAAAGCCCGAGCACCACCATTCCACGGGTGCCGTGACGAACCGGCCTTCATCGAATGTCCGGGGTGTGGTTGTCGGATCGAGTTTGGCGGCCATTTGTTCGGATTGCGCCTTTGCCACGGCGAAGACTCGTTCTGTAAGTTCTTCCATTGTTTCCTGGTGAGTGCAAGAGGTGCAGATGAGCAGTGCCGCCGTTATGGATGCGTAGATCGGTTTCATCGTTTTTCGTTTGGAATAAATTAGGTGAGACATGTTCGTATTGCAAATTTAAGATTGTTTCTATGCGCGAAAAACCTTAAAATAGGCAAAAGAAACCCCATTTTAAGCAAAGAACGGAGATGCCTGCTCGAAGAAATGCAATCCTCGAAATTTTGGTTAACTTTGTTTCGGAACGGTGACCATATCATAGGTTGGCCGTTTTGCAGCATGAAAAAATGGAATTTTTTTTATGGAATTGCCTTTGCGGCTTTTGCGACATGCTTTGTCTGTATGGTTTGTCCGGGACAAAACATCCGTCGTTACGACACCACTTCCGGTCTCTCCGAAAATACGATCAAATGTATTGTCCAGGATAAAGAAGGGTATATATGGTTTGCTACCCAGGACGGCTTGAACATGTTCAATGGGGATGTGTTCAAATCATACGGTTGTTCCTATCGGCAGACAGAGGGGATCGGAACACTCAATATCCTCTCCATTCTTCAGCATCGGGATGAAGAGCGAATCTGGGTAACTACCCAAAGCGCTTCCGTTTTCCTGTTCGACCCGCGGACCGAAACGTTCAAAGAGCTGAAGCTCGCACAGGCCGGTGATCCGTCTCCCAATTTTTGTCACTGCATTACATATGACCGCGACGGGAATCTCTGGATAGGAACAGATTCGGGTATTTTCGTGTATGACGAGGCAGGGGATGATTTCGTCCATTATAC
>CASDWR010000059.1 GCA_949284665.1 uncultured Rikenellaceae bacterium
CGAACAGGTCGATACGGCAGACGTACGAAATGACAATTCTCTATCGGGGAACGAATCCCATACAGCCGACCAGGAACCGCGGACAAAAAAACGCGGCCGTCCCAGGAAACAAGATAACCGACCTCAGGAAAATGTATCCGTTCCCAATATGGGTGAGAACCCTTCGTCGGCAGAAACCGAGGAGACAGCGACGGAACCGTCCAACGAAAACAACGATAAATTCCAACAGAAAGAAAACAGATACCGGAAAAACAACAAACGGAATCGTGATACCAACCAAAACGACAAGCAAACCGAGGAGCACAACCGCCAGGAAACCGATCCGAGAGACGAATCTATCGGTTATGTGGAGGGAGAAGGGGTACTTGAGGTGATGCCAGACGGATATGGATTCCTTCGGTCGGCGGATTACAACTATCTGAACTCTCCGGATGACATATATGTTTCCTCTTCACAGATAAAAATGTTCGGGCTGAAGCCAGGAGACACGGTCCGAGGGATCATCCGTCCCCCCAAGGAAGGGGAAAAATATTTTCCGCTTGTGAAAGCAATCGAGATCAACGGCCTCAGCCCTGAAGTCATTCGGGATCGCATGCAATTTGAATACATGACACCGTTGTTCCCCAATGAAAAATTCTGTCTGACCGGAAACGGCCACAACAACTTGTCGACCCGCACGGTTGACCTGTTCGCACCGATCGGCAAAGGACAGCGTGGATTGATCGTAGCACAACCAAAAACCGGGAAAACGATTCTTTTGCAGGATATTGCAAATGCAATAGCCGACAACCATCCTGAAGTCTACATGATCGTACTGTTGATCGACGAACGGCCCGAAGAGGTGACGGAGATGGCACGGAATGTAAAGGCGGAGGTAATTTCATCCACATTCGACGAACAGGCATCCAGGCATGTGAAAGTGGCTGAAATGGTGCTCGACAAAGCAAAACGGATGGTAGAATGCGGACATGATGTTGTTATTTTCCTCGATTCGATCACTCGTTTGGCCAGAGCCTATAATACGGTGCAGCCTGCATCCGGTAAGGTGCTCTCCGGAGGTGTGGATGCCAATGCGCTTCATAAGCCGAAGCGTTTCTTCGGAGCGGCACGGAATACGGAAGAGAGAGGATCGTTAACCATTATAGCTACCGCATTGATCGATACGGGATCCAAAATGGACGAAGTTATTTTTGAGGAATTCAAGGGAACAGGGAATATGGAGTTGCAATTGGATCGTAAATTGGCCAACAAACGGATCTATCCGGCTGTCGATGTCGTTGCATCGGGTACTCGTCGTGAGGATTTGCTTCTGAATAAAGAGGTGCTTCAGAAAACCTGGATTTTACGTCGCTATCTTTCGGACATGAACTCCGTGGAAGCCATGGAAGAGATGACCAAGCACATGGAAAATACGCGCAACAACGAAGAATTGCTGGTCACGATGAATAAATAACGACTGTCCATGAAACGTTTTTTGGTATTTGCGTCTGTTGTTTATGCCTGTTGTCTGTCGGCGGCACCGCTTTGGGCATGGGGTTCCAAAGGACATGATATTATTGCGTATATAGCGGAGTGCCATCTGAACCGACGTGCTCAAAAAACGATCGAAAAGATATTCGACGGTCATTCGATGGTCTATTATGCGTCGTGGATGGACAATTTGAGAAGTTCGCCGCAGTGGGAAACCCATTATCGGGTGACGGAAACGTGGCATTACGCGAATGTTGATGCCGGTGAGAGTTACGAGACGATGCGGAAATGTCCGACAGGCGATATCGTGAGTGCCACCAATATGGTCATCGAGGGGTTACGCAGCGGTATACTCGATGATAGTACACGATGCGAATACCTTAAAATGCTTATTCATATGGTAGGGGATATGCATTGTCCGATGCATGCCGGTCATTTGAGCGATCGCGGTGGGAATGGTTTTCAAGTGCGTTGGTTCGGACGTCCGACGAACCTTCATGCCGTGTGGGACAGCAAGGTTTTGGAATCCGCCCACAGTTGGAGTTATAGCGAATGGCAAAAACAGTTGGATCGAACGACTCGAAAGGAGTTTAAGCGTATGTCGTGTGGAGAGCCGTATGAATGGTTCCTGGAAACGGTGGGAATTGCCCAAAAATTATACGAAGATATAGAGCCAGGTCAGAATCTTGCATACGACTATTTGTATTGCCACACGGGTATGTTGGAGCAGCAGTTACTATTGGCAGGATATCGTTTGGCCGGGTTGTTGAACGAATTATTCGGATAATACAGTAAAAAACATTCTTTGGAAAGTATGACATATCCGAAATTTTTATAATTTTGTGTCAATTTGAATGTAATTCCGTGCGGAAGTAGCTCAGTTGGTAGAGCATCAGCTTCCCAAGCTGAGGGTCGCGGGTTCGAGTCCCGTTTTCCGCTCCAGAAAGCCCAAGCAAAGAGGGCCTGAAGGAAAGCAAAAAGTCTTGTATATCATTGATATGCAAGACTTTTTCTTATATTTTTCTACACTTGTTGAAACAAACGAAAGCATTTTTTATGTGTTTTTCTTGCCCCTCAGACTCCTGTCCGATGTGAATTTTCGTAAGACTGTCCGTTATGTTAGTATGTAACCGGTTTCCGCTTTCCGAATGATCCCTTGGCGAACCAGTTGAGCAATCGCACGAGACAATGAGGGGCGTGTTACCCCCAAAATGAATGCTGTCTCTTGAAGATTCAAAATCGAACGGTGATTTTTGAGATATCCGATCAACCTTGAG
>CASDWR010000060.1 GCA_949284665.1 uncultured Rikenellaceae bacterium
ACCACCGGCATATAGGTCGTGCATTTTGCTCGTAACCGCCGGTGCGTATTGGGCATATTCGCATTCGGTGATTATGGTGATATAACATTCGGCCTGTTCGCTCGAAACACCCTTTTTGAGAAGTTCTTCGCGAATGTTGTCTTTGGTAAGGTTTGCCACGGGAATGTTGAGCTTGTCACCCATGTATCCCCAAAGTGCTTTGAGCATCTCTTCGTAAAATCCTCGTTGATTATTGTCATTCATGTGTTTCTCGGCGACGCGGAAACGCTGCAACGCCACTTTATTGGCCCGTCTTCCTCTGATGAGTACGGTATTGCGCAGCTCCTTGAAATATTTCTTGAGATGCGTATAGAGAAATCCGGCTGCAATCAACATGATCAGAATGATGAGGTAATACAGCCCGCTGGACATGAATATCTGGTCTTTGGCTCTCAGGTTTGCATTGCCCAGTTTGATGAAGCGGATATCTTGTCCGAGAATCTTGATATCTTCTTTCGAAAGTCCGCTGACAAGTCCCCTCGTGTTGCCAGTCGATGTCGTATCCGGTTGGACATTGATCTTCAGGGCAGGGGAACTTAGGGTCATATATTTCATCTGTGAAGGACTGAAGTAGGAGAATTCGACAGGTGCAATGTCAAATTCCCCTTCCGCACGGGCGATCACCGGATATTCGAATTGTCTGTATCCGCTGATGCCTTGTGTATCGCTGTTCAGACTTTCGGTCGTTTTGATATTGTATTGTTCAAAAGAGGTGGGAAGCGACAGTTTCGGAGCCTGGATGAGCGGTAAATTTCCCGATCCGGAGATCCTGATCGTATAAGTGGCAGCCGAATTGGCGGCAATGTCGGATGCAGGTGGTTCGGATTCCATCGTGAAATCGCCAACAGCTCCGCTGAAACTGCCAGGAGCACCGGCCGGAAGATCTTTGACCGTGATACGGATCGGAGAAGATGCTATTTTTTTCCGAACTTCCTGTATGTCGGGTCCACCGCTGAAAAAGTCGTCGAAGATGGATTGCCTTCTCGACTGGGTGATGATCTGGGCGATAACGGTTAATTCGAGCGGATCAATGACAAGCGTCCCGGCTTGTTGCGGGAAAAGCAGGTATTCGCGAATGATGCGTGTGTCGTAAATCTTGTTGTTGTAGTTTTCCCGTTGCCACTGATAGTCGTCCACATTGAGCTCTTGAGTCCAGAACCCATTGAAAGATGGATATTTGGCATTTTCTACCCCGCTCATCGGCCGGCGTGTATAGAGTTTGATGGAGGCTCTGACCGGTTCCCCCTTGTATACGGAGGTTTTGTTTACGACGATTCGTACCAGAATATCATCCGGGGCGAGAGTGTTTTGAGCCTGTGGAGGGTTGTCGTTCCCTTGTGGAGTGGTATTGGCCGGTTCGTTCTGTTCATCCACAGCCTCGATGGTTACGCTCCGCTAACTGTAAGTTTTCCCGTTGACCATTATGCTGGCAGGGGGGATGGTATATTTTCCTTTGTTATCGATGCGGATTGCGTAAATATACGAGTGGGTGGTCGTCTGCGTCATTTCACCGTTTACGATATAGACCGATTTTTTGGATGAAGATGAGGGTCCGGCCAATACGTTGAATCCTTCGAGAGAGGGGGGTGTAAAACTGTCGGGTTTTTCGTTTGCCGTAAATTCCAGATGGAAAATTTCACCGACCGCCACTACTTCCGGAACATTGACGGAAAATTCCACCTGTGCGAAACATAAGGACCCGAACAAGGTGAACAACAGGAACAGAAACCCTTTCTTCAATCGCAACATAATCTCTATCGAAAATTTCCTGCAAATTTAACTCTTTTTATTCTAAAGCCAAATAGCTTACATTAGTAGCAACGTTGCTTTCGATAAAATATTATTTTGTTTGCCGACAAGTATGCAGTGCTCTGCATTGGGACGGTCGTTACGGCACAGGCAGGTTTTGATCGATGATAGGACAGGAGGAATATACCGATTTCTTGTGATTGTGGCAGTTCTGGAAACCGTTTATTTTTGTCCTGTCGGTTTATTCCTGCGAAAAATGCTTTCCGGATCGGACATGACCAAGGTGTGGCGGGTTCGCACGCTGTCGTCAGCAAAGGAATATACGTGAAACTTTATTGATGCTGGACGTATGGGGCTTGTTTCTCATGCATTCGCACGATATTGGGATCGGCCGCGGACTTGCAACTTGTCGTACAATACAAGATGAATCTCCCATTCGATTTTTGTACAGGTTAATTCGCTTCGGGGACAGACGGGAGTCTCTCCCCGAATTTTTCTCTTTCCCGGGTATTCTGTTTCCGAAGGAACGAAACCATCGAAGATCCTCGATGTCCGGTTAAAATCATCCCGGATCAAAGAATTGATCCGGGATGGGAATTGACGGACGCACCGTCCAAATTATGAACATTTTGTCCGAGTCTGGAACGGCGCTCGCATTCAGTGTTTGAAGTCGGCGAAGAAATCATTTCCCTTGTCATCCACGATGATGAAAGCGGGGAAATTTTCCACGTATATTTTACGCACTGCTTCCATGCCGAGTTCAGGGAAATCGACCACTTCCACGCTTTTAATGCTTTGTTTGGCCAAGATGGCAGCCGGTCCTCCGATCGATCCGAGGTAAAATCCTCCGTGCTTTTTGCAGGCATCGGTCACCTCTTGCGAGCGGTTGCCCTTGGCGACCATTACCATAGATCCGCCATATTCCTGGAAAAGGTCCACGTACGGATCCATCCGTCCGGCGGTTGTTGGCCCGAAGCTGCCCGATGGCATGCCTGCCGGGGTCTTAGCAGGACCTGCGTAGTAAATCGGATGGTTTTTAAAATATTCGGGCATCGGCTTGCCTTCATCGATCATCTGCTTGATACGGGCATGTGCAATGTCACGCGCCACGATGAGCGTCCCTTTCAGGTTCAACCGGGTTTTGATGGGGTATTTCGAAAGCGTTTCACGTACTTTTTCCATCCCTTCGTCGAGGTCGATTTCTACGGCAGGTTTCATGATGGGGGCGGTAGCAGGGAGAAAGCGTGCCGGATTTTTTTCGAGTTTTTCGAGGAAGATTCCGTCTGCAGTGATTTTTGCCTTTATATTGCGGTCAGCGCTGCAACTTACGCCGATACCTACGGGACACGATGCGGCATGGCGCGGTAAACGGATCACTCGTACGTCGTGTACAAGGTATTTGCCTCCGAATTGTGCACCGACACCGCTTTCCTGACATATCTTGAGGATTTTTTTCTCCCATTCCAAATCACGGAATGCACGTCCACCCTCGTTGCCCGAAGTGGGAAGATTGTCGAGATAACCTGCCGAGGCCTTTTTTACCGTCGACAGGTTAGCTTCTGCCGATGTGCCGCCCACAACCACTGCCAAGTGGTAGGGGGGACATGCCGAAGTACCGAGGTCCTTGATCTTTTCTTTGATAAAACGGGTGAGCGACTTTTCATTGAGCAGCGCTTTGGTCTGCTGGTAGAGGAATGTCTTATTGGCCGAACCTCCTCCCTTGGTGATAAAGAGGAATTTGTATTCGTTGCCTGGAACGGCATAGATGTCCACCTGAGCAGGCAGATTGTTGCCACTGTTTTTCTCCTCGGTCATCGAGAAAGGAACTACCTGCGAATAGCGCAGATTCCGGTCTCGGTAGGTTTCAAAAACTCCTTTTGTGATGTATTCGGCATCGTTTACCCCCGTGTATACGTCTTCGCCCTTTTTCCCGATTGCAATGGCTGTCCCGGTATCCTGGCAGGTCGGAAGTTCTCCTTCTGCCGCCACTACCTGATTCAACAACATCGTGTATGCGACGAATTTGTCGTTGTCCGTGGCTTCCGGATCTTCGAGAATAGCTGCCAATTTGCTGAGGTGGGAGGCCCTCAGATAGAAGGATACGTCTGCATAGGCTTCCCGTGCCAGCAGTTCGATCCCTTCTGGAGCAACTTTCAGAATCTTTCTGCCGCAGCACTCTTCGACACTAACATAATCTTTCGTCAACAGACGATATTCCGTGTCGTCACCCGACAGCGGAAACGGTTCCTGATACTTGAAATCTGACATATTCGAATTCGTATTGTAATGCTTGTTGGCTAATCCTTTTTTCACGACGACAAAGATAGTTATTTCCGTTAATGTTATCCAGCTAACAGTGGGGAAAATCGAAAATTTTCATCTTTTGCACAAAAATTGGGCAATGATATTCAAAAAGATCGTATATTTGTAAATAATTTTAATAATGTATGCGTCTGGGTCGTGAAGTGACATGCCGGGCGACGGAATAGAGAATTTATCCGATTTATTCATAGACAAACTAAAACGTTTAGCATTATGGTTTCATACAAGGAATTGGGTCTGGTCAATACCAGAGAGATGTTCAGGAAAGCCATCGAAGGCAAATATGCGGTTCCGGCTTTCAATTTCAACAATATGGAACAGATGCAGGCCATTGTGTCGGCATGCGTGGAGACCTCATCGCCTGTGATTCTTCAGGTATCGAGCGGTGCCCGCAAGTATGCCAATCAGACGATTCTGCGTTACATGGCGCAAGGAGCTGTCGAGTATGCCAAAGAGTTGGGCAAGGCCATTCCGATCGTATTGCATCTGGATCACGGGGACTCTTTCGAACTTTGCAAGTCCTGCATTGACATGGGTTTTTCGTCGGTGATGATCGACGGCAGCCATTTGCCCTATGAGGAGAATGTGGCTTTGACCCGTAAAGTGGTTGAGTATGCACATCAGTTCGATGTAACGGTCGAGGGGGAATTGGGTGTTTTGGCCGGAATAGAGGACGATGTGAAAGCAGAGCATCACACCTATACCGAACCGGACGATGTGGTCGATTTCGTCAGTCGTACGGGCGTGGATTCGTTGGCTATTTCGATCGGTACCTCTCACGGTGCAAACAAGTTCAAGCCGGAGCAATGTACCCGGAATGCCGAGGGTATTCTGGTTCCGCCTCCTTTGCGTTTCGATATTTTGGCCGAGATCGAGAAGCGGATTCCCGGTTTCCCGATTGTGCTTCACGGGGCATCGTCTGTTCCGCAGGACATGGTGGCCATCATCAACAAATATGGTGGGGCGGTCAAGGATGCAGTCGGTATTCCGGAAGATCAATTGCGCAAGGCAGCCGAGAGTGCGGTTTGCAAGATCAACATCGATTCTGATGGCCGGTTGGCCATGACGGCAGCGATCCGTGAGGTGTTGGCTACGAAACCCGCAGAGTTTGATCCTCGCAAATACTTGGGGCCAGCTCGCGAATGGTTGAAAAAACTCTATATGCACAAGGTGAACGATGTGCTCGGCAGTGCTGGGAAAGCATAACGATACAGATCGATCCCAAATCGGAGCGGGCGGGCTGGTTGTTTCAGCCCGCCCGCATTTTGTCGCTCGGATTCGGACACTGTCGGGCTATACGGATCATTCACGGATTGGTCGCCCTTTCATACCTGCAGGGTATGAGATTCGGAATATGCATGGTGACCGAATGCCCTGCGTCTTGCGTTTGCATGCGGAATCGGGCATGCCTGAACGTAAACATTGGCTGTGGTCGGTCGGAATCGGTTGTTCCCGGTGGCGTACGAAGAGACACCCCGGTGCTGCTGCCGTACCTGTTCGTACCGGTTGTGGCAAAAGGGGTTATTCCTGGATGATAAGCAACTCGTCGAGTCGTACTTTCGGGACATAATGGATTCCGTCTCGACGGTAATAGGCGTGACAGTCGTTTGCACCGATTTCCGTCAATTCGATCTTTTCGATGCCCCGGCCGATGGCAAGGATCAGCAGCGGATCCAGTTCGAGACGAAAAGCTTCACGGATCCGCTCTTTGTCGAATGCACCGATACAGATGCCGTTCAGCCCGAGTTCGGTTGCCTGAAGCAACATGCTCTGTGCGGAGATTCCCAGATCGATGTCCACATAACGACTCTCCTCGACAGTCGAACAGATGATGATAAAGGCGTTCGGCTCAGTTCCTGGTAACGGGAGATGCAGTTGGGGCAGTGCACTTCCGAGATGAATGTGCGGCAATACTTTCCCTGCTTCGTCGGCGAGTACTGGACGGAATCGTAAAACCTGTTGATTGCGTGCCGAAGGGATCTTGGTGTTTACGGCGATGATCCGTTTCAATTGGTCTTCACGAACAATAAATCGATTGTCGTAGCCTCGCAGACTGCGATTTTTCATCAACAGCCTGTCGAGGGTTTGTCGTGGTTTCCGATTGCATGGACCCGATGCCGTCCGTGCCCTGTATTCTTCCATTTTGTTTTCCAAATAGTTGTCTGCCATGATGCTTTTATGTTTTTGTCCTCCGATCTCTGTCTGTGCCACCTCAAAGGTAATGCAAAAAAACTATAAATGTCCGACAACGCAAATGTCTATGGGATGCTCCGAAATATGGGATGAATGTGGTCGATACATTTGCTTGAAAACAGGAATCGTGTGACGATGCCGTGTAAATGACCCGAAACGTTTCTTTCGATAGTCGTATCCAGGAACGCGAAACCAAACATGTGGTGGTATCGGAAGTGCGGAGAAACCGGCAAAACAATAAGACAGGGTGGGGCATATATGGGTTCCTGAACCCGTCTGACAGACGAAAGGAAAGATAAACTCGGGAAATGGTACGGCAGTATCGTATTGTGATGTATGTATGATATGAAACATTACGTCGGATAAAAAGGAAGCCGATCCATTTGAAAAGATCGGCTTGCGGTCATTGGACCATCGTTGTTTGCAGCGGAGGGACTAGCAGTTCATTGCACCGCAGCAGTGAATTACCTGTCCGCTTACATAACCTGCCAGGTCGCTGGCAAGGAAGAGTGCCACGTTGGCTACATCTTCCGGCGTGCCTCCGCGACGGAGAGGAATCTGTTTTGCCCATTCCGCTTTCACTTCATCTGAAAGAGCATTGGTCATGTCCGTGATGATGAATCCTGGAGCAATGCAGTTGGCACGGATACCACGTGGCCCCATCTCCTTGGCAATGGATTTGGCCAATCCGATCATGCCGGCTTTCGAAGCCGAGTAGTTGCATTGGCCGGCGTTTCCGGATACGCCTACTACGGACGACATGTTGATGATGCTTCCTCCCTTTTGCCGAGCCATGATCGGTGTAACGGCATGAATGAAGTTGAAGGCGGATTTGAGGTTTACGTTGATGACCATGTCCCACTGTTTCTCATCCATACGCATCATCAGACCGTCTCGGGTGATGCCGGCGTTGTTTACGAGAATGTCGATCCGGCCGAATTCCTGAAGGATTTCGGCAACGACCTTGTGGGTGTCTTCGAAGTTTGCCGCATTTGATGCATATCCTTTGGCTTTCACGCCGTATGCGGCAATTTCCTTTTCCGTATTCAGGGCGTTTTCGTCGATCGCCAGATCAGTGAACGCCACATTTGCGCCTTCGGAAGCGAATTTCAGTGCAATGGCCTTACCGATTCCACGGGCGGCGCCCGTTACGACGGCGACTTTTCCTTCGAGCAGTTTCATGTAAAAAGAAATTTTAGTTTGCAAATGAAGTTATTAATGGGCCAAAAGTACAATTTTTTTTTTGAAACGGGGAAAAATCCATACCTTTACGTGCCGGAAAGGACATACAAGTGTGTTTTAATATACGTTTATCAATCATGAAGAGAGATTCCAGATTATTCGAGTTGATCGACCGGGAACGGGAACGTCAGCTCCATGGTATTGAGCTTATCGCATCGGAGAATTTTGTTAGCGACCAGGTGCTGGCAGCGATGGGTTCCGTGCTGACCAACAAGTATGCCGAGGGATACCCCGGGGCGCGTTATTATGGT
>CASDWR010000061.1 GCA_949284665.1 uncultured Rikenellaceae bacterium
AACGTTCACTTCTCCCACCGCAGCCGCGGTATAATTTCCGCCATAAACACGCGTCACATCACCCAACGCCCGCGATGAACTGAGATTCGAAACCGTATTGCCACCTCCCGATAACGATAAAATATAATCTGCTACAGCCACCAACGTATACTCCTCACCGAACAGCTTGCCTGTCTCTTCGACCAAAGCCAAACGATCTACGTCCGGATCCACTGCCACCCCAAGATCGGCGCCTTCGCGTACTACGGTTTCCTGCAAACAATCCAAATTCCCGGGAATCGGCTCCGGATTGTGTGCGAAATCTCCGGTAGGTTCACAATTCAACCGAACCACCTGTACTCCCATCCGTTCCAAAAGAGACGGAATCACCAAACCACCCACTGAGTTGACCGCATCGACAACCACCTTGTATCCCCTCGCACGAACAGCCTCTGCATCCACTGCCGGCAAAGCCAATACACTGTCGATGTGTTTTTCGTTAAACGATTCCCTGACGATCACCCGGCCGATGGCATCAATCCCCGGATATGGGTAATCCGAATCGGTTGCCAATTCCAGCACACGCCGCCCTTCGGCACTGTCGAGAAATTCTCCGCTCCGATTGAGCAGTTTCAACGCATTCCATTGCCGGGGATTATGACTGGCCGTGAGGATTATGCCTCCGTCTGCTTCGTAAGCAGTGACCGCCAATTCCACTCCCGGAGTCGTACACAACCCCACATTCACCACATCGACACCGCAGCCGAGCAAAGTCCCTTCAACCAGATCGTTCACCATTTCTCCCGAAAGACGGGCATCGCGTCCTACCACCACCTTCAGTCGGTGTCCGGCCCCGTTCCGTTCTGCCAACCATCGGGCATAGGCCGTCGTGAATTTCACGGCATCCATCGGAGTCAGATTCTCTCCGGGTGCGCCGCCTATCGTACCACGAATACCGGAAATCGATTTGATTAATGTCATGTTTCTACTCTTTTTTCGATTATATTTTTGAAAGTTCGCACAAAATAACTAATTTTAGACAATTCAAAAAACCTAAATCTCAAATTTTATGCGAAAGATCGAATCTTCAGAGCTCATCATCAATGCCGACGGATCGATATTCCACCTCCATCTGCGTCCCGAACAGTTGGCCGATACCGTCATTCTCGTGGGCGATCCCGGTCGGGTCGAAACGGTTGCATCGTATTTTGAAAGCAAGGAATGTACGGTAGAAAACCGTGAATTCAAAACCATAACAGGTCGTTACAAAGGAAAACGTTTCTCGGTCATCTCAACGGGAATCGGAACCGACAATATCGATATCGTCGTTACCGAACTCGACGCACTCGTCAACGTGGATTTCGATACCCGCACCGAAAAGACCGACAAAAAACAATTGACGCTCTTGCGCCTCGGCACCTCCGGAGCCATACAACCCGACATCCCGTTGGGAACATTCGTCTTTTCGCGTACGTCGGTCGGCTTCGACGGCCTGCTCAACTACTACAAGGGACGAAACGAAGTCTGCGACCTCCCCATTGAAAAGGCATTTATGGAACATACCGGATGGAACGGACTCTTGCCGAAACCCTATTTCATCGATGCGGACACTTCGCTGCTCGCATTGTTCAAGGATTCGACCATGGAAGGCATCACCATCTCCGCTCCCGGCTTCTACGCCCCGCAAGGACGTTGGGTACGTCTCTCTCCGGCCGACCCAAAACTCAACGACAAGATCGAATCGTTCCGTTACGAGGGCCGTCGCATCACAAATTTCGAAATGGAGGGTTCGGCCCTGGCCGGTCTTTCGGCCCTGATGGGACACCGTGCCGCCACAATCTGTACGATTATCGCTCAACGAATTGCAAAAAATGCCGATACGGATTATAAACCGTTCGTCAAGCGCATGATCGTCATGGCCCTCGACAAGCTCTGTTCCGAAAACAAATAACAAAGCCTGCGAACGGAACGTCGCGCGAAGGAGCCCGAAGGAAAGACCTGGCTGCAAATCTCCTCCCGCAATCGACTACGCTCCGCATTACAACGATCGAAAAGCGGGGGCGGTGTTGAAACACCGCCCCTGTTCTATCCTGTCCGGACCTGCAGAATCCGTCCGCGTCGAACCCGCCTTTTAAAAAAGCGCTTCACAACGCGCCACCACATCCTCCGGCGAGGCATCGAGCGGAAAGACCGCAGCCGGTTTCAAATACCACAACTCCTTATCCTGCTGGAAGAGTCGTTCGCCTCCACCCGTTATGTTTAGCATTACAATCTTTTCCTTGTCCACCATACCGGCACGAACAGCCTGGATCAACGAGTCGGTTGCAACTGCCGCAGCCGAGTAGATGTCGATCCCCTCCAACTCCCGGAACAAACGGGCCGTCTTGCGCAGGGCCGCATTGGTCACCACGAAAAACGCACCGTCCGTATCCTTGAGAGCATCGTAAAGGCCGCCGATAATTCCATACGGAGGTCTCCGGTTGGAAAGTACCTTGGCGTCGATGATTTCAGCATTGCGTCTCGCCTTGTTGTCGTCTTCTTCAAGCATGTGACGCGAATCAGCACGCCAGGCATCGTACATCGGAACAAACGGAGCATTCTGGGAAACCATGAGTTTCATCTTGTGTGACCCGAAACGACCGTCTTCAATAAGACGCTGGTTCATCTCCCAAGCGGCTATCGCCCCTGTACCGCTGCCAACAGCCTGAAAATAGTAATCCGGAATGCGTCCGATCAAAGTCGTGGCCGAAAGGACTGTCGTCCCCATACCATCACGACGCGCAATATTCTTGGCTCCTCCTTCCGCAATGAAACGTTTCGATTTCAACGCCATGTTACTCAAATGGATGGCATCGAAATAGTCTCCGCCTTTCGCAGCAGCGATCAGTTTCACACAATCGTCCAACGGCTTCTCGAACCACAGCGCATCCAGATTCTCTTCCGGGACGCTCAACAGCAACGGAATCCCGTTATCCGAACAAACCTTGGC
This sequence comes from uncultured Rikenellaceae bacterium, assembly GCA_949284665.1. Lineage (GTDB taxonomy): Bacteria > Bacteroidota > Bacteroidia > Bacteroidales > Rikenellaceae > Tidjanibacter. The sequence goes on from CASDWR010000061.1 coordinate 2,969, forward strand.
AAAAGCACGTGCCGTATTGCCGGCCGAAGCCACCACCAGTACCTTCCCGCATGAAGGGTCAAAACGGCCGCACACCGAATAAGCCTCTGTCTCCTTAAACGAACAGGTCGTCATGTTCGCGCCAATGGCCGGCCAATACCCGTTAAACGTAATATACAGGTTTTCAAGCCCCAATTCACCGGCAAGCCCCTTGCTTTTGTAGGTAACGGGAGCACAGGAGCCTTGCAACATACGCTTCACCGGAAGCCAATCGCAGAACTTATAGATGCCATAACTGTCATCGCGGACCTGCAGTTGTTTAACTTCATACTCCGCCCGAACGAGCGAAGGGGTTTTGCATTGATGGTCTTCGAGAGTCCATCCCTCATCTTCGAAACGACGACCGGTAGCCACACAACGTACCTTGTATTCGGTAGGCTTGAAATCTTTCATTTTGCTCTTACATGTTTCCAATCAGCCCACAAAAGTATGCCGTTTTGTCCGGATTTCAATACGCATTTATACTGATTACCACCAGTTCCCATTACGAGACAGGTTCGGATCGAAACCGTAAAACAAAAAAAGCAGGCAAAACGATTGGTCATCCGACCCGGGTCGGATATCACCCCATGCGGTTCTTGAAATCTTCGTAACCGAACCGGCGGAGGACATGCACTTTGCCGTCGCCTCCGATTGTGGCGATGGAGGGGTGCGATACTCCGTTGAACATGGTAGTTTTGACCATCGTATAGTGGATCATGTCCTCGAAAACGACTCTATCGCCCACCTGCGGAGATCGATCGAAAGCCCAGTCGCCGTAAAAATCGCCGGCCAAACAGCTGTTGCCGCCCATACGCCATCGCTCTTCTCCCTCCATGGGTTCATGTGCCCCGACAATAGCCGGCTTGTAAGGCATCTCCAGGCAATCGGGCATGTGACAGGCAAAAGAGACATCGAGCATGGCCGTGTTCGTCCCGCCATTCCGTACGATATCTTCAATCGTAGAAACCAGGTATCCCGCACGCCACGTAAACGCACTGCCAGGCTCAAGAATCACCCGCAATCCGGGATGACGTAACTGAAAATCACGCAACAGGCCTATCAACTCGTCGCAATCGTAATCGACATGCGTCATCAGATGGCCGCCACCCATATTGATCCAGCGTATTTGATCGAAAAAACGACCGAAACGCTCTTCGACCGCTGACAATGTCGCTCGCAGATCGGCCGGGCGCGATTCGCACAATGAATGGAAATGAAGTCCTTCGACTCCGGCCGGAAGTTCCTTCAGGTCTTCGGACAGCACACCGAGCCGACTGCCACGGGTACAGGGATCATACAATGCTGTCTCCACGGTCGAATACTCGGGGTTAATGCGCAAACCGCATGAAATACCATTGAGAATGGCCCTTGCCCCGAAACGCTCAAACTGGGTAAGCGAATTGAAAGTAATATAATCGCTGTAACGGAGAATCTCATCGAAGTCCGCATCGGTGTAGACCGGTGCATACGTATGTGCCCGTTGTCCGAACTCTTCGAATACGAGTCGTGCTTCGGCAACGGAACTTGCTGTAGCCCCGTCGGAATGTCTTGCCAGTTCCGGAAAAATATGCCACATGGCACATGCCTTGAGAGCAACGATAATCTCCACGCCGGCTTCCCGCCGCACGTAATCAATCATTTCCAGATTATGGGCGAGCAACGTCTCGTCGAGCAAATAACACGGTGAAGGTATCTTTGAAAAATCGGTCATCGGTTCGGTCGGTTTACAAACGATTTCTGGGTGCGAAGATAACACAAACCGTGCATTCCATCAAATCCGGTCAATAGAACAGCTGAATCACGACCCGACTCAACAGGTCCCCTCCGACAACCGATATTACCCATACTGTCCACAGTTTCCACCCTTTCAGATTACACCCCACGCGTACGACACGAAACATCCAGACCAACACGAGTGCAACAAACAAAAGCGACGGAAGCACAAACCAAATGCTCCCCATCAACGTTTCAGGATGTATCATCGCGAGTTCCATCAACTCTTCTTGCGAAAGAGTCATCGGCAGGCGAACCGGCGCTGGAAAATAGAAAAGATTCATCACTGCGAAAGGTATCTGAGCAAAGGCTGTCATACCCAATACATCGATCGTACGTACGCGAGATGCAGAAAGCAACTTACCGCCCGCAAGTATCAGGAATGCCGGCAAAAGCCACACTGTCAGATGTTCCGCCACGAATACCCACAAAGCATCGACCGGTGCAGGTCCATAGTGCAAAAGACCATGATAGTGAAACGGCAGAATAACCGACTGCCACGTGGCAACGGCCATACCGACCAGACCCCATATCAACGCCCGCATACCGGCAATGCGTTCAAAAGGATTTTTTAAAAAATTACCGGTGGTTTGGAAAATACCCATATTCTTAAACAATTTGAAAATATGAAATCTTTTTCTTACAAAAGGCATCACAATCTCCTGTCTTTTCCCGGCAAACCCTGCCGAAAAGATACTATCCGGTAGTGGAACTGCACACAATAGCGCCACAGAACAATTGAAACAACCGATTACTCTTCCCTTTCGACATCAATGGCTCCATCGATCTTTGCAATCAAATCGTCCAGCAGATTACGCACAGTCGGATAACTGACTCCCCGACTGCGAGCCATCTCCTTGAGACTGCCGCTCGACCGTACAAAATCGATCACAAATACCTGTTCTTCCGGTTCCAGCCGTGCAAGAGGTGGCAACTCAAAAACACCGCACACCTTCGTCCCACATTCAGCACAAAAAAGTTCTCCCACCTTCAACCGCTCACCACACCCTGGACACCCAAGAGGCAATCTTTTTTTTCGACTCATAACTCCTCCTTTTTCACGCAACAAAATTAAACATATATTTTAAATATATCAATATAATATTAAATTTTATTAAACAAAATACCCTATTATTCATGATTTCAATGAAGAATATTTTACTTGATTCTCCCTGACAATTCATGTCCTGCAACCCGGGCAAATTGCACCTCTCTCTCATCGACCATCCCGAAATGGCCTTGCTTCGAACCTCACAGAATCGCATCTCGGACACCCGACATTCCTGTCCCTTTCCACATCGGAACCAACGGATTACTCAATCTCCATGGAACGTCTATTGCCCCAAGACTTCAACTCACACAAACACGATCCACACTTTTTACCAACCCTTATCTCCCAGTCCAAGGCCACAATATCCCGAACCACACAAACAATGCACCGACCAAAAAACCGGGGCGGTACGTCTCCGCACCGCCCCGATCAATATTGTTTAATCTCTGTCAACCACAACAGAGAATCGCCTTCAATCAATCCACTTCCAGATTAAGGTCAAACAATTCGTGCCAAGGCAATCCCTGTTCGCCGAGTTCGGCCATGAACGGATCAGGATCGAACTCTTCGACATTGTGTACTCCCGGTTTGCTCCACAACCCCTTGGCGAACATTGCCGCACCCAATGCAGCCGGAACTCCCGTGGTATAGCTGACTGCCTGCGTCCCGGTCTCCTTGTATGCCGCCTCATGGTCGCAATTGTTGTAAATATAATATGTTCGCTCCTTGCCGTCTTTCATGCCGCGAATCCGACAACCGATTGAAGTCTCCCCCGTATAATTGGCACCCAACGACTTGGGATCGGGAAGTACCGCCTTGAGAAACTGTATCGGAACGATTTCCACCCCGTTGTATACGATCGGATCGATCCGGGCCATCCCGATATTCTGGATCACACGCAAATGTGTCAAGTATTCCTGGCCAAACGTCATCCAGAAACGGGCACGCCGAATAGTCGGAAAATTGAGTACCAACGATTCCAACTCCTCATGGTAAATCAAATAGGATTCACGTTCGCCGATACCGGGATAGGTCAACGGCCGATGGATCGCATGAGGTTCGGTAACCACCCACTCTCCGTTTTCCCAATATTTCCCTTTCTGTGTTACCTCGCGAATATTGATTTCCGGATTGAAATTGGTCGCAAAAGCCATCCCATGATTACCGGCATTGCAATCGACGATATCGAGATAACGAATCTCGTCGAAATGGTGTTTGGCCGCATACGCCACGAAAATAGCCGAAACTCCCGGATCAAATCCACACCCCAGAATAGCCGTCAAACCGGCCTTCTCAAAACGGTCGCGATACGCCCACTGCCATGAATATTCGAAATGTGCCTCCTCCTTCGGCTCGTAATTGGCCGTATCGAGGTAATTGACACCACATTCAAGACAAGCGTCCATAATGGTCAGATCCTGGTAGGGCAACGCCACATTGATCACGATATCGGGTTTGAACGACCGCATCAATTCACACAACTGAGGTACGCTGTCCGCATCTACCTGCGCCGTCCTGATCCGACCGCCGCCAACCGCAGCGGCAATCTCATCGCATTTGCTCTTCGTGCGACTGGCCAGCATAATGTCCGTAAACAACAAATTGGCCGCCACCTTATGTGCCACAACGGTCCCTACGCCGCCGGCTCCGATGATAAGAACTCTACACATTTTTCCTGTACTCTATGTTGATGGTATACTTTCGTCCGACTCGGATTGCAAAAGTAACTATTTTTTCCGATTTCCAGCATGTATCACCCCCCTAACAACAAATCTGCGCCGACATGTATCCAGCCATTCCTCTCTTCTCACCACTCCGAAACACGATCCGTGGTATCGATCATGAATCAAACTGCAAGGAAAATTTTCATTTCTCTTTGTCAAAAGAAAAAAACTCTTTATATTTGCACCGCTTTTTCAACAAAAGTGTTGATTCAGTAGCTCAGTAGGTAGAGCACATCCCTTTTAAGGATGGGGTCCTGGGTTCGAACCCCAGCTGGATCACTTCCTTCTCACAGCAGGAACAAAAAACTCTGATAACTATCAGAGTTTTTTTGTTTTCAACCATCTCCCACACAGTGCATATTCGAGTTTCGGCTCAGGCAAGGCCGAAGAGTCCCGACTTCTTGAAACAACGAATCGACCCTGACAGGAAAATTCCGATATACGCATATCGGACAATCCAAAATCGACCCGTCGGCCCAACCGGATTCATCTATTCCGAATCCAGTAAGCCCTTGATAAACGCCCCTCTTATCCCCAAATCCTCACCCGTAGACTGAGCCTTTGCAAACCATGCTTTCGCCTGTTGTATATCCTTGGCAACCACCTCATTACCGAAGACATAAAACGATGCCATACTGAGCATTGCTTCCGGATCGCCATATTGCGCACCGAGCGACACCCACCGTAACGCCTCGGCATCGTCCTTCTCAACTCCGTTTCCGTAATAATAGCACATCCCCAAAGAGTTGCATGCTTCCGTACTGCCTGCATCGATCGCCCTCCGGTAAAAACCCAGGGCTTTATTATAGTCATTTTCCGTATCCCACCACTCGTATTCATAAATCTGGCCCAACATGAATAACGCCTTCGGATTGCCGGCCTCGGCAGACTCACTGAGCCAGAAACGGGCAACGTCATAATGCGGAGAATCGATCCATACTCCCTCGTCGTCGGCATAAATAAAAGCAAGATTGTTTTGAGCCAATGTGTTACCGTGTATCGCTGCCGCCAATAAATAATGCAACGACTGCAGATATTGCTGACGCGACTGCCCTCCATTTAAAGCAAACAACGCATAATTTACCATAGCCGTTTTGTTATCATCAGCAGCCGCTTCGGCACACCATTTCAAAGCCTCATCGTAACGCCCCATCTCATCGTATATAATGGACAGGTTGCTTTTCGCTTCAGGAATGCCCTGCGCCGCCGCTTTCAAATAATACGTTTCAGCCTTTGCATAATCGACCCCGACACCTGCTCCGTATTGATAGCAATAGCCCATCCGGAACAAAGCCTCTCCTTCATTTACCTCGGCTGCAGGAAGAATCCATCGCAACATTCCTGCATAATCCTCCATGTTGAAATAGACATTCCCAATATAGGTAAACATGTGAGGGAAACCAGTGCTCCGTGCGAAACGTTCACACCAATACAACTTGCTCGACAAATCAGTGAACCCCTCATAACCATGAATATACATATACGCAATCTGTTCCTCGGCCTTGGTCATCCCCATATCGGCGGCTCGCTTGAAATTCACATAAGCCCCCGTATAGTCTCCGGATGTAAGACAGTCCACCCCTTTATTATAGACCGTTGCCATTTGATTGGTAATCGTAATCTTTTTATGTTGCACCTGGAAATCATTCAACTTACTCTGATTCTTATTCCTAAGCCTCCCAATTTCTTCTCGGCATCGTTCGACCCCCTTACTGTCTCCGGCCTTTTGATAAAAAATCCGGGCCGCATCGCATGCACCCCATGTACCGATGGAATAGTAACAATTTCCGAGTTGGCGCAAGACCTCTTTCGAATCGGGTGTACGTGCCAAGGCCAAAGCGTAACACCCGATTGCCTTCAAATAGTTACGTTCCGTCCCATTACCGGAATAATAACAAAGGCCAAGGTTTTCCGTCGCCGTTTGGGACCCCCCTGCCGCCGCCTTCTCAAACCATCGGAAAGCCTGCTCATACTCGTGCGACGGGGTGAACTCTCCATTATAGAGGAGTGCCCCGAGGGTATTCTGTGCAGAGGCATTACCCATCCACGCAGCCCGGTTGTACCAATAGACAGCCGAAAGAATTTCGGCGTATTCTTTGGCCCGCATGTAGTAGGTCCTCCCCTGTAATATACTGTCGGCAGGGCTCATCTCCTCGTACATGGATCGTAATACCGCTGCCAACTGTTGGCGGCGCAACTTCAGGGTATCGTCGAACATCCGGTAGGTTTCGGCTCGCGATGCCATGATCCTGTTACATAATTTGTACGTGATCTTTTCCT
>CASDWR010000062.1 GCA_949284665.1 uncultured Rikenellaceae bacterium
ATACTTTTCGAAGGCTTGTCCTGCCTCTACGGGATGTTCCCTTTCTTTATTTCCCTTCACCAGATTGTTTCATAACGGATCAGCCGACAATTCGGGTCAAAAGATTTTTACGGTCAACGATATTTCGTTATCTTTGCCCCGAAACAAATGTCATTAAACATCAGCGAAAATGAAACTGCAAGAGATCCTGTCCATATCCGGGCAACCCGGACTGTTTCGCTACATCGCCCGCAGTCGCGGCGGAGTCATCGTCGAATCGTTAGCCGATGGTAAACGTACCAATGCTTCCGGTTCATCGAAAATCAGTTCGTTGGCCGAAATAGCCATTTATACGGACGCCGAAGACATGCCCCTGTGGAAAGTATTCGAAAGTATCCGTAATCATACGGAAGGAAAACCGGCTATCAGCCACAAATCCGAACCGAATCAACTGAAACGATTTTTCGCAGAAGTACTCCCCGATTACGATCGAGAGCGGGTACATGTGTCTGATATCAAAAAAGTGGTCGCATGGTACAATATTCTGACTGAAGCCGGTATGACTGATTTCTCGATAGAAGAAGAACAGGAAACCCCCGAAGAATAAATATCCCACTCTTCGCCATTCAAAAAGAGGCCGGGAAACCATACCCGTTTATATGCAAACCGGTGGATCGATTGTGATCCGCCGGTTTGATTTTCATCGCTTCACACAAAATCATCGCAAATTCGGTGCTTTTCATCAGGTAAACAGATCGGCACTCTCGTCACTGCGGCAAAAAAATCATCCGTTTTATCCATTTCGACAACCAACGTCAACAAACAGGATGCCCCGTATACCGACTGTAGCAATTTGTAAAAATTGCAACGAACGCTCCCATATTCTCCAAACAACCCACCTATTTTTGGTCAAAAAGTCGAACAACATCGACAAAACAGCACATCCGGACTCCATCGATTTGCACCTTTGTAGCATCGTCCATAAGTTTGCATAACAAAAAGAAAACGGGAAAAACATCTCCGTCCGATCTGCATACTTTGGCAGACAAGTTGCAAAGAATCACTGAATCGGAAGGAAACTGTATGTTCAATCTTATGAAAAAAACATTGTTTTCGGCCGTGCTTGCCACGGCCTTCGGTATTGGGGCTCTCGCACAAGAACCGATGAAATTGCTGACGTTCGAAAACGCCCTCCACATGACCCTGCAGGATAACCCGCAAATTACTGCCCTGCAATACGAAGAAATTGCCGCAGAACAGAATCGCAAAGCAGTGTCAGGATTGAGATACCCGCAAATCAATGTCGGGGCTACTTATACCCATCTCGGGAAAGACATCGCATTCGATCTGAACAGCGCAAAAGTTCCAATCCAACAATTCGCAACCGGATTGATCGGCAGCCTCGTACAGCAGGGAATCCAATTCCCTACCGACCTGCTTCTTCAATCGCAGCAACTGTTCGGTTCGGACTGGAAACTGAACATCCAAGATAAGGATCAAGCCATTGTCGGCGGTACGGTAACAATGCCGTTATTCATGGGAGGGAAAATCAATGCGGCAAACCGAGCTGCAGAAATTGACAGGAAAACCGTTCTGGAACAAGGGACACAAAGCCGTAACGCATTGGTGTCGGAACTGGTGGAGCGTTATTATGGTCTGGTACTCGCCCGCGAGGTAGTCGAAGTGCGGCGTCAGGTAGTGGACGGAATGAGACTTCACCTGGAAAATGCTATCCGACTTGAACAAAACGGTGTCATTGCCAAAGGTGAGCGACTTTACGCAGAGGTGAAAATGGCCGAAGCGGAACGAGAGTTGAAAAGTTCTCAGATGCAGGTACAAACCATAGTCTCGGCACTAAGCAATACACTAAACTCTTCCGAAGAATATATTCCCGTCTCGGCCATGTTCATTTTGGACCGAATCGAAGATGTCGCCTACTTCAAGGAGGCGGCTCTCTCGAACAATCCCCTTCTGAAGCAGGTAGCTCTGAAAAAAGAACTTGCGGAAGAGGGAGTGAAGGTAAAACGTGCCGATTTCATGCCACAACTGGCCCTGATGGGTGGGGCATCGTTCTACAACTGGCAAACAACCGAACTGCTTCCCCGTTGGGCCGTGGGAGCGACGCTGTCGATCAATATTTTCGACGGATTGAGCAAAGAACGCAAATTCAATGCGGCTAAAAATACGGTACGACAGGTGGAGGCACTGCAAACCAAAGCCGGAAGCGACATTTCCGTGCTGATCGAAAAGCTCTACAACCAGTTGCAAGATTATCGCGACCAAATCCCTTCGATCGAGACATCGCTGGCATTTGCCGAGGAGTATCTGCGAATCAAAGAGGCGGCATTCCGGGAAGGCATGGCTTCCTCCGCCGACGTGGTGGATGCCAGACTCAATCTGGCCAAGATCAAAACGGAACGTCTGCAAGCTGCATACAATTACGATCTGATGCTCGCCCAACTACTGGAAGCAGCCGGCATCAGCAACAAATTCCTGTCATACAGTCAGAGCAATTCAATGCAACAAATCGTATTCGAATAAAAATCCTCTGCACAAATCGGATCTAACAAAAAAAGAAACAAGGAAGTCAGATAGAAAAAATGAAAAAGAGCAACATCATCGGTTTAATAGCCGCCGTAATAGCGGTA
>CASDWR010000063.1 GCA_949284665.1 uncultured Rikenellaceae bacterium
ACCAACATGACCGTCGAAAAGAGAATGATACTATATCTTTTCATAACACCTTGATTTCATTTACAAAGATAGATTCTTTAACCGGAATAATACCATTCCGGTCCAAATCTTTTATTTTAAAACGGAAAATCATTTCGAATGATTATGTCGTTGCCCGTTATTTTTCCCGTTCTTGTTGTTTTTCTTGGTGTAGGAATTCTTTTTATTCCGCTGGGTAAAGGGTTGTTTATAATCGTTTTTGATCAGATTCATGGCAGCTTCATCCACGATAATGCCATTTTCGGACATCCGTTTTATATCTTTTATGATCACCTCGTTATTGGGATGTTCCTGATTGTATTCGTAACTTTTCGTTCGCAAGTAGCGGACGACATTCCCGACTACCGACTGAACAGCTGCTTCATCCTTCACACCTTTGAGAGACTGCACGATGCGTTTCACATATTTTCCATAATGTTTCATGTCGATCCGCTTGTCCGGATAGGGCAGTCTGTTCGGGAGAGGATTCAGAGTAGTCATGGTCGGAATCGGATACGGAGAGTCCACATCGAGCTTAAAATCCGACATGATAAACAGATGATCCCAGAGTTTGTGGGTAAATTCAGGGGTATCGCGCAACAAAGGGTTGAGATTACCCATGACATCAATCACCACACGAGCTTTGCGGTTACGTTCGTCCCGGTCTTCTATGGCCATCAGGTTGTCGACCATTTCATGAATATGACGCCCATACTCGGGCAGGAACAATCGTCGTCTGTAAATATTATAATTCTTCTCCATCGAAAATGATTTTGCAATCCATACGAAGCGAACATGCAACCCCAAATAACGTCTTTCACACGGCAAAAAAAGACTTCTCACATATTCACTGCGGCACGAATTCCGCGGGCTACGACAGGTTAGCGGGACAGTGAGCCTAATTTTCAAGGTGCCTGCGGATTCACTAATTTTGGTACAAAACTAATGCTTTTTTTTAAGAAAAAACAAAATCTCGTAAGATTTATATAGATTAACAGTTATGGCAAACATTCTGGTTATTGATCCTTCGAGAGGTGTTCGTAACGCATTGAAAGAGTTACTCGAATACGAGGGATATACGGTATCGGTCGCCGAAGACAACATCTCGGGGGCCACACTTTACGCACGCCACGCCTTCGATCTGGTACTGTGCGGCCAGGAAGATTTTTCGATGCGTACCTCCACACCGTGGATCAAGCTATCCGAAGATGATTCATCCGAGTCGGCAATCCGTTCCATGAGGCAAGGAGCCTCCGATTTCATTTCCAAACCGATCGACAAGAACCGGCTGCTTTCAGCCGTCAAAAGATGTACCGAAGGGCAAAGCGAAAGGGCGAAGGAGATTTCGCCAGCATCGCCTCCGGCACAAAACAGACCGAAACCTGCTCATACCGAGGCGATCATCGGAGATTCCCGTCAGATACAACATGTAAAACGTCTCATCGAGAAGGTGGCTCCCTCCGAGGCACGTGTGCTCATTACCGGGGCGAATGGAACCGGGAAAGAACTTGTTGCCCGATGGCTGCATGAGAAAAGCCACCGTTGCAATGCCCCTTTTGTAGAGGTTAACTGTGCCGCTATCCCTTCCGAGCTGATAGAAAGCGAACTGTTCGGTCATGAGAAAGGAGCATTCACCTCGGCAATCAAACAACGCAAGGGGAAGTTCGAACAAGCCATCGGGGGTACCTTGTTTCTGGACGAGATCGGCGACATGAGTCTTTCTGCACAGGCCAAAGTATTGCGAGCGCTTCAGGAGAGCAAAATCAGCCGTGTCGGAAGCGACAAGGATATCGAAGTCGACGTACGGGTCATCGCTGCAACGAACAAGAATCTGAAACGAGAGATCGAAGCAGGAAACTTCCGGGAGGATCTTTACCATCGGTTGAGCGTCATCATCATCAATGTTCCGGCACTTGCCGAACGAACCGGCGACATTCCTCTACTGATCAACTATTTTCTGGAAAAGATATGTGCCGAATATCTGATCCCTCCCAAACGGATCGAATCGGAGGCTGTCGATGAACTGTGTGCCATGCCATGGACCGGGAACATTCGCGAGTTGCGCAATGTCATCGAACGGCTCATCATCTTGAGCAGTGAAACCATCACCCTCGAAGACGTCCGCACTTACGCCATGGGGGTACTTTGATAATAGCCGCCACCCGTCGTCATCCACCACCGTACGACCGAGACACAAGAGACGGGCACCGGTCCTTTCAAGGACCGGTGCCCGTCTCATTGACGAGTTCACACCATCAATCGTCGATATCTATTACATTGAACTGGCTGTCGAACTCTATTTCCAATCTGTTGGAAAGTTTCACCTCCCAGGAACGTCTGTCACGCTCGATTTTTACGATCTGAGTCTGAGGAAAGTTTTCCTTGACAAAATCAGCAATCTGCGCAGGAACGATATCGGCAGGGACAGCACAATCTCTACATTTCACCTCTTTCCATGCTCCATTGTGATCGAACTCCACCTTGTTACCGTTGACAAAAACCAGTTCGTATTCATCATAAAACTCTTTCTGTTCCTTTTTGACATACGCTACTTTCGTCTTCGGGAAATAGGTTTTGATGAAAGTCTGCGCTTCGGCAGGCAACTGGTTCACCTGGATCGGATATTCCACACCGGCTACGGCAGCCATACTCATCGAGAATATGCATGCCATTACGAGAATTGCTCTTTTCATAATCGTTTTCATTTTTAATGGTTGTTTGTAATTATTACTCTTTTTCCGTTCTTTTCACACTGCAAAGTTGAAGAACGATTCTGAAACGAATCTGAAAAAACAATTTTCTTTGATTTTTTGTGAAATTTCGGGGAATCCACCATACGCTCCCACTTGATCCGTCAGTTACCTGCCCAAAAAACTGGAAAAGAAAAATTTTCTTCGGCTACCGGATACCGGGGATCTCCCCCCCCATTCATGATATGGTATCCCGAGAACATTACAAGCGTTCCGCCCGTCGAAACTGGAAAGACATTGCTGTCGAAATACGACATTCCCTCAGTCCGACGTCAGTTTCGAACGTTCCTCCTTACATGGAAACAATGCAAGCCCCCTTCGAAAAGATAGGCAACCCACAACCCATACTGGGCACATATCGAGCGAACGATAGCTAGGCCCAAGCCAGAAGAACCTTCCTTGTTCTCGCCGCGCCAGAACCGTTCGAAAATGGATCCTTCGTCCAGTGCGCCCTTCTCAGCCGTATTGCAGAATACCATTTCATCGTGCGCGACAACCACTTTCACCTGTCCTCCTGCGGGGGAATGTATGAAAGCGTTACGCAATAAATTGGACAGCAACGCTTCCGCCAACGATCTGTTCATCCGGACCGTGAATGTCCCATGACGGACAAAACCGATCTGCAGATCTCGACTCTCGTAAAGTTCGCCATAATCGGCCAACATGCGTTCCACCAATTCACCGAGTTCGACATCATCGGCTTCAGGGAACTGACCGTTGTCGATCTTCGACAAGAAAAGCAACGATCTGTTGAGCCGGACAATCCGGTCAATGGCTTGCCGGGTCCGCATCACTTCACGCAACTGTTCCTCAGAGAGTTCCGTATGGTCCACAAGCCACTCGAGCCGGTTACGACAAACGGCCAATGGGGTTTGTAACTCATGAGAAGCGTTACCGATAAATTGTTTCTGCTGGTCGAAAAGCCGTTCGATTCGATTCCGGTACCGATCGACAGCCTCATTAAGCTTTTGGAATTCGCGGACATCGGTTCTGTTTTCGAGCGGACGATTTTCCTGTCCGACCCGATAATCTTCGAGCCAGTCGAGCAAGACGTATAGCGGACGTATGCTGCGATAGAAAACCCAGATAGTCACGCCTATGATTGTCAGGAGCAATATACCATAAAGAACAGCCATCCCGATGAATACACTGTCTTTCAACTCCTCCTTGCCAAAGTTCGGCATGGCAACCGTCAACAAATGATAATCTCCTTCGGCATCGCAGAAAAGCCGATTCAATACACGAGCAGGAGCCCTTTCATCCTGAGCCGGGAAATAGACACGCCGATCGGAATATTCCGGTTCGTCGAACATCGATGCCTCCTGTTCGCTCATCTCCTCAATCCGATAACTGGCAATTCCCGAAGCACCCTCGTCGGACAAGTCGTCACCGGTCAGTACCTGCATCACGAGCACCTCGGCATAATCGTCGAGTACCTCGTCGGCTTCTTCGTCAATTTCGCTTGCGACACTCAGATAAAAAAGCACGGCCCACAAGGCCAATACGATTGTCAATGCCGCCGATGTCCGCAAGGCTATGCGATAGATCAGTCTCATACGCTTATTCGCTCATCACCATTTTATACCCGAAGCCATAGACCGACCTGATTTCAGCCGTAGCTCCGCTTTGACGGAGTTTTTTCCGTACATTTTTAACCTGAGCATACACGAAATCGAAACTGTCCGCCTGATCGATATGGTCTCCCCAGACAGCCTCGGCCAACGTGGTTTTGTCAACCAGATGGCCGGGATGCCGGACGAAATAACTGAGGATGTCATACTCCTTGCGCAAAAGCGGCACTTCCGTTTCGCCGACTGTCACGTGCAACGAATCCGGCCGGATCGTGATATTTCCGAACGAAAAGGTCAACTCACCTTCTCCCTGCCGGCGACGCATTAAACTTCGAATACGGGCCGACAGTTCGGCAAGATGAAAGGGCTTGGCCAGATAATCGTCGGCCCCCAACTCCAGACCCGCGATTTTATCGTCGAGCGCATCACGTGCCGAAATAATAATCACTCCGGCATCTTTCCGGGCATCTTTCAACCGGCGTAGCAATTCCAGACCATTACCTCCGGGCAACATGATATCAAGCAAGATACAATCATAACTGTATTCGGCGATCCTTTCTGCCGCTTCATCGAAAGTCCCTGCTGAGACGACCACATAACGTTCCGCCTCAAGACTTTTCTGCATCATTTCGCACAGCGAAGGTTCATCCTCCACAATCAGTATTTTCATTTTCTCATCCAATAATTCGTTGTCCTTTCCACTCTTTTTATCCAGAAAATGGCAATTCCACAGCGCCCTTCTTCTCCTCCTTATCTATTTTCAGCCCGTTCGGACAGATCTCGATCGGACACTCATCCCCACTCTTTTGAAAAACGTTCTTCGAGGAGGCCAAAATAAGAGTAGAATTCGAAAAGAATCTGAAACGACACAGTTCCGGTCGTCACGTAATGTTTCTGTCGTCAGCGTACCGTTTCGGGGAGACGACGTTTTTATGGTTTTTTTACAAAAGTGACTTTCCCTCTCCACTCCGGATACGGGCGTCTCGGACGACGTTCCGAATCGGACGGATAACCGAGAGCTACGACACAAAGAACCCGAAAAGCGTCTTTAACAGGAAGAAATGTACGGAGATAGGTCTCTGCATCTCCTTCATCGGGATTATCCTTCGATCGCGGCCGACCGTTCACATGGACCCAGCAACTTCCCAAACCGACGGCCTCGGCAGCCAATTGAAGATACGTTGCGGAAATAGCACAGTTGTCAACCCACAGATCGGTAAGAGCCGTATTCCCGACAACCAATACAGCCACGGGGGCATTATCCAGAAAAGCCGATCCGAAATCGCGCATTCGGGCAATCCGTGCGATCGTTTCCCGATCTTCGACAACGATGAATTCCGTACTTCGACAATTTTTGGACGAAGGAGCTGTCAGCGCGGCTTGCAGAATTTTTTCCAATACCTGACGATCAATCGGCTGCTCGGAGAATTTCCGAACCGAATGGCGGGTATCGATCATTTCAAAAAAATCCATATTCATAACTCTTTTTCCCAACAAATATAGAAAATTTTCGGGCAAAATTCGTACCTTTAGGCGATTTAAACTGTGCGGATATGGAACAGCCGAAACCCACCGTAGCTCTGATTTACGACTTCGACGGGACACTCGCGCCGGGCAACATGCAGGAGTACGACTTCATCCCTGCCGTAGGCAAGAGCAACGCAGAATTCTGGCAAGAGAGCAATCGGATCGCCGAAGAACAGGACGCAGACCCGATACTTACCTATATGTCCAAGATGATCGACGAAGCCCGCCACAAAGGGCTATCACTCCGTAAGGAGGCCTTCCGGGAATCGGGACGCCACATCCATATGTATAATGGAGTTCAGGAGTGGTTTCCACGCATCAACCGATATGCTTCGGGGCGTGGCCTCCACATGTTGCATTACATCAACTCGTCGGGGATCAAAGAGATCATAGAAGGGACTCCGATAGCTAAGGAATTTAAAAATATCTATGCCTGCTCGTTTCTGTACGATGTAGATGGGATTGCCTACTGGCCTGCTGTTGCGGTCAACTATACCAACAAGACACAATTTATCTACAAGATCAATAAAGGGGTCGAATCGGTGAGCGACGGGAAACTGGTCAATCAATACATTCCGGAAGAGTTACGTCCCGTACAATTCAAACACATGATCTATATCGGAGACGGGACCACAGATATTCCCTGCATGCGGTTGGTAAAACATCAGGGAGGGCACTCCATCGCTGTTTTCAACCCCGAGGCAGCAGAGGGACGCAAACGGATCGAACACCTGCTCCCAGAGGGACGGGTTTCACACATCTGTCCGGCAGACTACTCCAGAGGGTCGCAACTCGACACACTCGTAAAATCGATCATCGACAAGATCGCAATCGATTACAAACTCGACCTGTTGGCCGAACAGTAAATATCCACCGTATGGAGATCATTTTTGCCACCAATAATACCCATAAACTCGATGAGGTAAGGGCAATACTCGGAAAACGGATCCACCTGAAAACGCTTCGCCAGTGCGGCATTACCGAGGAGATTCCCGAGGAACAACCCACCATTGAGGGGAATGCATTGCAAAAGGCACGTTATGTTCATCAGCGAACGGGGTCCGATTGTTTTGCAGATGATACGGGGTTGGAAGTGGATGCGTTGAACGGAGCTCCGGGGGTCCATTCCGCCAGGTATGCAACCGACGGCCACGATTTCGCTGCCAATCGGGCACTTCTTCTGGAACGGCTGCACGGGACCACAAACCGTCGGGCACGGTTCCGGACTGTCATCGCCCTCATTCTGGATGAAAGGGAGTACACGTTCGAAGGGATTGTCGAAGGTCATATTACCGAATGTGAAGCCGGTGAAGGCGGTTTCGGTTACGACCCGATCTTCGTTCCAGAAGGGTGCACGCAAACATTCGCCGAGATGCCGGCAGAAGAGAAAAACCGAATCAGCCACAGGGCCCGGGCAGTGGAACGACTTGCCGCATTTCTCCAGGGAGAGGGGATTCTCACCTCGGAATAGAAGCCTGGGCAGGGTGGCATCGTAGCGACATCAGGAAAAGATCGGAGGGAACAGGAAAACTACAAGTCTTTTTGCCAGCAAACGACACGGCGAAAACGAACAGTATTTCCCTGCATGCAGGGAAAAGGTGAAAGACGGGACAGGTTTTGCCGCAGATTCAGACAATATCCGGGGGTATCGGAGACAGGAATGCCGTCCTCCCTATCCGATTGTTTCCTGACGAGATTCAAATGTAAAGTTCAAGCAAACCGTCAGGGAGAGTAAAAGTAACTTCGCGGCGACGCACATTGAATGCGAGAATAAGTTCATCGGCAGCCGGGACCAAAGCGATATGTCCCCGGATATCGATTTCGAAAAGAGGGTTATGATCGCTATCGACGAAGCCCACGATCCGACCGACAAAATCGCGGCCATCGAACGATGCCTTGTACCCGACCATATCCTCCAGATAAAGGGTATCATCGTCCTTCGTCTCTTTCTCCTGATCAAGGATAAATAATTCGAGTCCGAACAGTTCTGCGGCACGTCGTTCGTTATCGATATCTGCGAAACGCATGACAGCCCCCGTCTGTCCGCGACGTTCGAGATATTCCAAAAAGAGAGGAACCGTCAGCGAGTCGATACTCACGTACAACGGTTCCTCGAAATTCCAGTTTTCAGGAAATGCCTCGTAAAGATTCGCAATGACCCTCCCGTCCGAACCGAACGGTTTAGAAATCTTCCCTACCGGCAATCCCGAAACCATAGCGGTGTTATGCTTGCGGAGTTTCTTCGGCAGGAGCTGCAGCAGCATCCTGACCCTCCTCTGCAGCCGATTCAGCCGATTCTTCGGCAGCGGCGGCTTCGGCGGCGGC
>CASDWR010000064.1 GCA_949284665.1 uncultured Rikenellaceae bacterium
ACCCGCTTCGCCACCGAACGGATAGTCATCTACCTGACGGTGTTTGTTGTGGGCATAATCCCGGATATTGTGTATCGCTATCTCGACCAGTCCGGCCCGCTGCGCCCGCTTGAGGATCGACTCGTTGAGGGGCGATTCCAACAGCTCGGGCACGACGGTCAATATATCTATCCGCATACGATCAATATTTTACGTCTCCGTTCAACACTTCCGTCACGAAGGGGTTGTAGAGCACCTCGTGTCCGATGGTACTTTCGGGTCCATGTCCGGGATAAAAGGTCACCTCATCGCCCAACGGAAGCAGGCGATCGACAATACTTTTCATGATCCACCCGTAATCGCCGCCGGGGAGGTCGGTCCGGCCGATGCTTTCACGGAAAAGCGTATCGCCGCTGAAAAGGGTTTTCGACTCCGGTTCGAAGAAGCAGACATGGCCCGGCGTATGGCCCGGCGTATGCAGAATCCGCAACACCGTATTCCCGAATGAAAGGGTCTCCCGACCTTTCAAATCGATCTCCACCTGGGGTATCTCCTTCACCTCGAACCCATACAACGCCCCGTGCATGCGGGCCGACTCGACCAGGAAACGATCATCACCGTGCAGGGCAAACGGCACGTTCCACTCCTCCTTCATGGCCGCCACTCCCAACAGGTGGTCCACATGTCCGTGGGTGTTGACAAGCATCACGGGTTTCAACCCCTTGTTCCTGACAAATTCCGTCAATTCGTTCTCTTCGCGGGGCATATAACATCCGGCGTCGACCACCACGCACTCGCGGCTGTCATCCCAAAGCACATAGGTATTTTCCTGAAACGGATTGAAAATCAAACGAGCAATATTCATACGCATTCGGTTTGGCTTATCCCGAACAAAAGTAGCAAAAATTTTGACATCTCGGAGAAACTCCATACCTTTCGGGTCCGAATCGAGCGTCCATACCGACAAAACGGAGTGCATCCGTCATCCGCCACGTTCCGACCGGTGTGTCGGAGGGGATGTCCCTTCGGCCCACGGCGGCCATCCGACGACGGTTCGCCCAGACACATCACCTAAAAACCGGACACAGTGACAAGGAAGAAGAGGGAATATCCCCTGATCGAAGAGTTGGAAATAACGGCCCTCGCGGCCGAGGGCAAAGCAATGGGGCATTACCACGACATGGTGGTTTTCGTACCGATGACGGTACCGGGAGACATCGTGGATGTACAGATACGGGTTAAACGCCGGCGTTTCATGGAGGGTTATGTCGTGCGATACCGACGCAAATCGCCTCTCCGTGAAGAGCCGTTCTGCACTCATTTCGGAGTATGCGGAGGGTGCAAATGGCAGAATCTTCCCTACCGGGAACAATTGAAATTCAAAGAGGGACAGGTTTTTGACCAGCTTACGCGCATCGGCAAGGTCGAGCTTCCACCCATCTCTCCCATCATTGGTTCGCAGGAGACCCGTTTCTACCGCAACAAGCTCGAATTCACGTTTGCCCCACGCCGGTGGTACACGTACGAAGAGATCGCCCGGGGCGACGACATCGAGGCCGCACCCGCTCTCGGATTCCATATTCCGAACATGTTCGACAAGGTGATGGATGTCGATCGTTGCTGGCTCCAGCCCGACCCGTCGAACGACATTCGCCTTGCCGTCAAGCGATTCTGCATCGAACACGACTATCCGTTCTACAACATCCGCGAACACAGCGGCCTGATGCGCAACCTGATTGTCCGCACCTCCTCCACGGGTGAAGTGATGGTGATCGTGGTATTCGCCGTGGAGGACGAAGCACGCATCGTTCCATTGCTCGACCATCTGGCCGTACAATTTCCGCAAATCACCTCGTTGATGTATATGATCAACCCGAAATTGAACGATTCGACGAACGACCTGGAGGCCCGTTTGTACCGTGGTCGGGACCATATCTTCGAAGAGATGGAGGGGCTGCGTTTCAAAATCGGGCCCAAATCCTTCTATCAGACCAATTCGCGACAGGCCTACGAACTGTACAAGGTGGCCCGGAAGTTTGCCGGTTTGAGCGGGACGGAAATTGTCTACGATCTCTATACTGGAACCGGGACCATCGCCAATTTCGTAGCTGGACAATGTGCGAAAGTGGTCGGTGTGGAATACGTACCCGAAGCCATCGAAGATGCCCGCAGCAACTCTGCACTGAACGGCATTGCCAACACCGTTTTTTACGCGGGTGACATGAAAGATGTACTCGACGATGCCTTTGTGGCCCGGAACGGTCGGCCGGATGTCATCATTCTCGACCCCCCGCGGGCCGGGGTGCACGAAGACGTGATCGGGACCATTCTCCGGGCAGCCCCGCAGAGAATCGTCTATGTCAGTTGTAACCCTGCCACGCAGGCTCGCGACCTGGCCCTGTTGGATGCCGACTACCGGGTGACCGCCGTGCAACCGGTGGACATGTTCCCCCACACGCACCACGTGGAAAACGTGGTACGCCTCGAACGAAGATGACGGGAAAGGAGTAAAAATCGAAAGCCGAAGCGTCCCGACGGGAATATTTTTCCGACGCCGATCGATATTTTTGTTCGGGAAGCAACCGCCGAACAAATAATATCTTTATCTTTACAAACAGAACGGGCATATCGAACCGACCTTGTATCAAAGCAGGTCACATATCGGGTATACCCACTTGTTGCAAGCAGGGCGTACTCTTTCTTAAGACAGGCATAATATTCAAAATCATTTTTAAAACAAGTACTATGAAGGAGATCATTCACCTGCTGTTTTGCCTTGCCGTATGCGCAAGTTGTTCGGGCCCTGAGGAAGCCTCCGTCCCCGTACTGGCTCCGCTCACCGAAACCCGGCAAATAAAAGAACTGACTCCATACGTGGAATCGGTAACATTCGTCCCACTTGAAGAAACTGACGGAGACATCCTAATCTACTTGACCAAGGTACTGCCCACACCGGACGGAGGATTCATCGTTCGGGATGTAAGGGGAAAGATTGTGAAATACGATGCCGGCGGGAAGTTTGTCTGCGCCATAGGACGGAAAGGACGTGGCAACGGAGAATACCTCTCCGTTAGAGATATAGCACTCTCGGAAGACGGGAAATCGGTATTGGTACTCCATCTGGGAGGGGTATCCGTTTACGAGACTGCGACGGGAAAATTCCTGCACAAAACGGAGATTCCCCAA
>CASDWR010000065.1 GCA_949284665.1 uncultured Rikenellaceae bacterium
CGAATCGGCCGGGATGAAAAAATACCTTCGGGCCCTGAAGCCGAACCGCCTCGAAGACCTCATCGCCATGAATGCCCTCTACCGGCCCGGACCGATGGACAAAATACCGAACTTCATTGCCCGAAAACAGGGAACGGAGAAAGTAACCTACGAATTCCCCGAAATGGAAGAGTATCTTGCCAGTACGTATGGAATTACCGTTTATCAGGAACAGGTGATGCTGTTGTCCCAGAAACTGGCAGGATTTACCGGCGGCGAGGCCGATACACTTCGCAAGGCCATGGGAAAGAAACAACGTGCAGTGTTGGACAAGATGAAACCCAAGTTCATCGAAGGGGCGATCGCCCGCGGCCATGATGCGCGCATCTGCGAGCAAATATGGAGTGACTGGGAAGCGTTTGCATCCTATGCATTCAACAAGTCGCACTCCACGTGTTATGCCTATATCGCCTATCAGACTGCATACCTTAAAGCCCATTACCCCTCTGAGTTCATGGCCGCGCTATTGAGCCGGAATCTGTCAAATATCGAGAAGATCACGACTTTCATGGACGAATGCAAACGAATGGGCATCCGGGTACTCGGTCCCGACATCAATGAGAGTATCAATACCTTTTCGGCCGATCGGGAAGGGAATGTCCGTTTCGGACTGGCAGCAATCAAGGGAGTCGGCGAAGCGGCCGTAATAAGCATCGTCGAAGAAAGAGAGAAAGGAGGGAAATTCAAGGACATATACGATTTCATGGAACGAGTCAACCTTCAAGCGGTCAATAAAAAGAATATCGAGAACATGGCCCTTGCCGGAGCATTCGACTCCATCTCCGGAATCCATCGCAGCAAATTTTTCGCAAACGACCTGCGTGATCCAGGCAGCAGCACTTTCATGGAACAACTGTTACGATACGGATCGAAAGTTCAGGTCGAAAAAAGCATGTCGCAACAAAGTCTTTTCGGAGGAAGCGACCATGTGGACATTCAACGTCCGCTGGTCCCTACCTGTCATGATTGGACCAAACTCGAAACGTTGAACAAAGAGCGAGAAATGATCGGCATGTATCTCTCCTCACACCCTCTCGATGATTACTCAATCATCATCAAACACATGTGCAATACGCAAATCGCCCAATTCGCCAACATTTCCACCCTGAACAACCGAGATTTTACCATTGCCGGTATGGTCACGTCGGTTTCGAATCTGTATACAAAAACGGGCAAGCCCTTCGGAAAGTTCACGATAGAAGATTATAGCGGGCAACACGAATTCGCACTGTTCGACAAGGATTACGAGAATTTCCGCAAGTATCTGTTCACAGACTATTTTCTGATGATAAAAGGTTCCGTACGCCCGAAGACATATCGTCCGGAGGAGTGTGAAGTGAAAATTAGTGCCATGATTCAACTGAACGAAGCTCAGGAGACCCTTATTCGTGAACTGATTCTCCACATTCCCATCGAGGAACTATCCGAAGACATGATCAGGGAACTGTCGGAAAACGTAAAGAAACACACAGGAAAAGTAATGTTGAAAATACGTGTAACAGATGCCTCGGAAAATGTGGCCCTATCGCTATTTTCCAAAAAAATTCGAGTGGCGGTCACACCCGAACTGACTGGATTCCTGGACCACAACCAAATCAACTATTCCATCGGCTGATGGACGAAACAACGAATAACACCATACAAAATCACAATTCAAATTAATATATAATATAAAAACGGAAAAACATGGCACAAACTATTACCGATGCTACTTATTCATCGATTATCGGAAGCGGTGCTCCCGTCGTAATTGACTTTTGGGCTGAATGGTGCGGTCCTTGCCGTCTCATGTCTCCCATTATAGACGAACTTGCTGCAGAATACGAAGGTAAAGTAACCGTATGTAAATGCAACGTGGACGAAAACGATGACACCACAACACAGTTCGCTATTCGCAGTATTCCGACGATCGTATTTATCAAAGACGGCAAACAGGTGGACAAACAGGTGGGAGCCTGCACCAAAGAGGTATTGAAAGCGAAAATTGAGGCACTCTTGTAAACGTTTCAAACTACCGCGCTGTAAAGATCACAAAAGAGAGAGACCGTCCGACGAAAGGCCAACAACTTGTGTACGGCTTCTCACCTGCAGGATTTTACGGCCACTTACCGAAACGGCGACACTTTGAAAAGTGTCGCCGTTTCGCATCGTATTCTCAACAATGTCG
>CASDWR010000066.1 GCA_949284665.1 uncultured Rikenellaceae bacterium
CAACTTGCTCTACCGGGGCAACCGTATTACGACACGACAACCCGACATGGAGAGAGACCAAGTACTCCAATCGGTCGCAGGATATCCGACTAAAAACGGAATCCCAACGTCAACATCGCAATGTGACGATTGAGTTTGGCATTTTTAATGGGACTTGCCGTAGTAATAGGCGTATCACCCGTATTGCCCAATACGGTTGCAACCGTTCCATCTGGATTGAGAACCGGTTGTCCATTCGTATCGAATTCAGCCCAACAGGTTTCCCCCGAATAGTAGAAAGCATCGTATTCCGAAAGCAAACTATGCGAATAGACATAGGTCATATCGAGCGACATATTTCCAAACCGGAATCCGACACCGGCGGATATATTCTGCATCTTCGTCGTCACCGGCCCATCGAAAACGGCATCATCATCCCGCAACGGAGAACTGTAATGCGCATAACCGGCACGCAATGCAAAAAACGGCATGGGCTTTACCTCGACACCTGCACGGAAATTGTTCGAAGGACGAAAGTCATTGCCAAACATCTCGGCATAAAGATTTTCCACACTATAACTCTCATCGCGCAACTTCATCTTGTTGTACCAGACACGCTCGTAATCGAACGATAGGGCTGCAAAATCGCTGAACGTGTAGGAGATACCGGCGAGCAATCGGGCAGGCGTATTGAAATGGTAGGTATATTCGTTCTTGATGGTTTGAGGATTGTTTTCGAAACCATCCTGGAAAAGAGTATACATATCGCCGTAATACTGTCTGTCGAGATTCACAAACGAAGGCGTATGTACGGCCAATCCGATTCGCAGTCCGGATACGGGCCGTACTATCGCACCGAACTTGAAGTTCACGGCACTGCCTCCCATACGCGTTCCCTGATAGTAGCTCATGTGGTTCAGATACTGTTCCCCGGTGGGTTGATTTCCATAATATTCCTCATACCAAAGATTCTGATCCATGTAAATATCCTGAAACCCGATGGTCATACCCAAATAAAGTACATTCGCGATATTGAATCCGCCCGATATGGCATATTCACCGATCGAACCGCGTGTTTTGTACGAAAGATCGGGATTTACAAATGCATTCTGATCGACGGAAATCACCGAATAGACCGAATTCGCATCCGAATTGACCACCGGCTCCAACAGGGCGGACTGATAACCCAATACGGCACCCCATTCGTTAATGGCGATATTCGGATTGTCGAATGGATTGTTTTTCGATCCGATAGCCGATTTCTTCAGGCCGAGCCATCCCTGACCTGCAATAAAAGGATTCAGACCATTGAGCTGCAAGGCAAGCACGTCGGCAATCGAAGAGGAACCGGACGGGAGTTGCATGTATCCCCTTTCGTTGAAATCGGCCTGTTTGTTATACGAGAATCCCAACGAAAAACTGACCAACGCTCCGGGGCCTTGATAAAGGTTGAAAACGGCTCCCACATTGTTCATTGCGAATCGGGAATAGTTCTGATCCCCGAAATCACTCTTCGAGGAGGATACCTGCAATGCAGGGGTAAATGAAAATTCGCTGGAACGATACATACCCAATCCTGCAGGGTTGATTCCCATCGACGCGATGTCGCCGCCCAATGCGGTGAACGCACCACCCATGGCCGAAACACGAGCTGTCGTATAACTGTTATTGAATTGCGACAGTTTCAACATATCGATCGGCTTGAACTCGGATGCCTTTATTACGACACCGCCGAGATTCTGTGCGACCGCCGGCACACTCAAGATCACCGAACAGACTGCAATCGACAAATATTTGATCTTTTTCATATGACACCTAATTTATCACGATTATCCGAATATCCTTTTGTCTCTCTCCCGGATAAGGAAGGATGACTCAGGAATTTGTCTCCCACCGTTTCACACTGCATACGACAACTGCATGTCGTCACCTTCCGCCACGGGATGTCGTACTGCCTCCTCCGCGAGAACCGCTGCCGCCAGAACCACCCGAAGAGGGACGCGACGGAGTGCTGTAACCGCTATTCTGACTGGGCCGCGAGTATGTAGTGGAGTTGCGATAACCCGTGCTCGAAGAAGAGCCTGTATTCGTCCTGCGGAACGTCGTACTGGTTCCGGTACCTCTGTTACCGCTGCTATTGCTGTTCCGATAGCTGCTCGTAGCTCCGGAGAATGAACTTCTCGACCCACCATTATTGGCACGGAAAGTCGTATTAGAACCCGAGAAACGGGACGCATTGCCCGTACTGAAACTCGGACGGTAAGCCACATTCGGTCTCGATGGTCCGTGACCGGGCCAATAACCGGGACGATGCGGGGGATGATGGTAGTAATGAGGATACCAAGCCCAATAATAGTAATCCCAATAGAAAGGATTGTGATAGTAATAGGGATTTGCCCAACCGTACCAGGCATAAGTGCGCCATGTCCAGTAATCATAATAGGGAGAACTCCAATAATAACGATAATAGGGGATTCCCCACCCGCCGAACATCATTGTGATGGTCTTCGGTTCAACCCATACTTCGTCTCCCATGACAATGATGTTATAGAATGCCGGATCATAGGCAGTCGCATAGAAATAGTCGCTGCTGTAACGAAAATTATAATAACTGGAAGGCATCTTGTACGTGGGCGAAGAAAAACCTCTCAAACGCCGTGCATAGGCGCTTTCGTAGTCTTCCACCAAAATGTCTGCATACGGATTCACATCCAATTCATCAAGTTCAAGGGCGCTGTCGATTACCGTTTCTGCTTCGGCCTGTGCCAACAAGGCTTCTATCTGGGCCTGACGTGCTGCTGCTTCGGCCTGTTCCGCCTCGGCCTTTTTCCGTGCGGCATCGGCAATCGCTTTCCGGTTGTGAACCACATACATGTCATCTTGATAGGCACCTGTCGTCGACGAATAGAAAGCAGCCGTGCAGCTTCCTAAAAGAGTTGCGGCTGCCGAAAGAATCCATATTCCCGAAATCCCCTTCATCTTTCTCATAACCGTAAGCTTTAATAAAACAATATTCTGTATCTCATTTATACAATTTCAGATATAGCCTCGAATCTACCGTTTTCAGTTTTACGAGTCTTCTTCCCGTCTCAAATTTCTGTTGCACCTGTCCGCACTATCTTTCCGCGGCACTGCAAAATCTGTTTTTGCTTTCAAAGATAACGAAAATCGTACCGTAAAACGTATTCTTATCGATTCTTCTTTTAAATAAGACGTACAAAGGTCCCGTTTTGTTGCACCGGGCTATTTTTCGGATGGTTTTGCATCCTGTTTTCAAAGATAGAAATTCTATATGAAATTGCGAAAAATAATTTACCTTTGTGCGAAATTTAATGGAAATTACTACAATGGCTAAGGAGCTTAAAGAACTCACTCCGAGAGAAGAAAATTACTCTCAATGGTACAACGATCTGGTCGTGAAAGCCGGGCTGGCCGAAAGTTCGGCCGTAAGGGGATGCATGGTCATCAAACCCTACGGGTATGCCATCTGGGAAAAGATGCAGCACACGCTCGACAAAATGTTCAAAGATACGGGACATTCGAATGCCTATTTCCCGTTGTTCATTCCCAAATCGTTTTTCAGTCGTGAAGCCGACCACGTGGAGGGGTTCGCCAAAGAGTGTGCCGTAGTAACGCATTATCGGCTCATGAACGATCCCGAGGGCAATGGTGTGGTTGTAGATCCCGATGCGAAACTGGAAGAAGAACTGATCGTGCGCCCCACATCGGAAACCATCATCTGGAACACCTATAAAAACTGGATCCAATCTTATCGCGACCTGCCCATCCTGTGCAACCAGTGGGCAAATGTCGTACGCTGGGAAATGCGTACGCGCCTCTTCCTGCGTACCGCAGAATTCCTCTGGCAAGAGGGGCATACGGCTCACGAAACCCGCGAAGAAGCAATCGCCGAAGCACAGAAAATGATCCGCGTCTATGCCGATTTCGTCGAAAACTGGATGGGGGTGCCGGTCATCATGGGCCACAAAAGTGAAAACGAACGCTTTGCCGGAGCTCTCGACACCTACACCATTGAAGCCCTAATGCAGGACGGGAAAGCACTCCAGAGCGGCACATCGCATTTCCTGGGCCAGAACTTTGCCAAGGCTTTCGACGTACAGTTCGCCGGTCGTGACGGCAAACTCGATTATGTATGGGCCACCTCATGGGGTGTATCGACTCGCCTGATGGGGGCTCTGATCATGGCTCACTCGGACAACAACGGACTGGTGCTCCCGCCGAAACTTGCCCCAGTTCAGGTGGTGATGATTCCCATCTACAAAGGGTTGGAAGAACTCGGCAAGATCGTCTCCGAAATGGAAACCATTGCCGACAAGTTGCGTACCCGTGGAATCAGCGTCAAGATCGATGACCGCGACAATGTACGTTCGGGCTTCAAGTTCGCCGATTACGAACTCAAGGGTGTCCCTGTACGGCTGGTAGTGGGTCCGCGTGATTTGGCTGCCGGTACCGTGGAACTGATGCGCCGTGATACGCTTGAAAAGAGCAGCGTCCCCATCGATGGAATCGACGAATATGTGGAAAAACTGCTCGACGAAATCCAGAAAAACATCTACGACAAGGCCCTCGCCTTCCGCAACAACATGATTACGAAGGTGGATAGTTGGGAGGAGTTCCAGCGTGTTCTGGACGAGAAGGGCGGTTTTATTCTCGCCCACTGGGACGGAACGACCGAAACCGAAGTAGCCATCAAAGAGGCTACGAAAGCAACAATCCGTTGTATCCCATTCGACGCACCGGACGAAGAAGGAGTCTGTGTCTATTCCGGGAAGCCCTCTCACCGTCGTGTGCTCTTTGCCCGCAGTTACTGATCGTTTCCTGCGGTCATTCTGCTGCCGCATAACTTCCGATTCAACGATCTCTACCACAAGGGAAATCCAAACGGGGATAAAAGGGAACCCGGAGGTATGGAAAGCCACCGACAATTGAAGATGACAAATATTGCAATCGGCGATGGGATGAGGATTCGATCGAACGTCAAAAAGCAGAAAGCGGACAAGGCAAAGAAGGCGTAAGGAGAAAAACGAAGGGACGGAATTTGGAACAGAGAGAGGAAGGGGAAGAAAAATCGAGGATAAACGCAAGCAGGGCAGTAAAAAGGGAGGGACGAAATCAGATTTCGTCCCTCCCTTTTTACTGCTGCGTTACAGTCAAATGTTATCCGCCCGTTACTTCCCTTTCGCAATCCGTTCACGGATGGCACGGCTCTCGGCTTCATATCCCGGCTTGTCGAGCAGAGC
>CASDWR010000067.1 GCA_949284665.1 uncultured Rikenellaceae bacterium
ACGGAACGTGCCCCGCATTTTTGGGACAAGATGGAAGCCCGTATCGAGGATGAGGGATATGGGTATCGAGGATATATGTTTTACCCGTTTCCCGAAGGAGGAGGGCAGTTGGTCAAGGCTTATGGTGAAGATGTCATCATGGAGAAATATGTTAAGACGAACCGCTTCTATTCCCTTTGCGGAGGCCCGCTCAAACAAGAACAGATCCCCGATAAAGGGATGTATGATGAGCAGATAGCCGAGTGGGCCATCGATAAAATAAAGGGGGATCAGGATCGCCCCATGTTCCTGGCGGTCGGATTTGTTCGCCCTCACGTGCCATATACGGCTCCGGAACGCTATTTCAAGATGTATGATCCGGATACACTGCAAATGCCCTACATCCCCGAGGACGAAATGTCCGATATCCCGTTGATGGGGAAAGCCATCGCATTCGGATTTACTCCGAATGGGTGTTGGTATGACGTGAATTCGGTCGAGGGAGCATACAAGGAGTTGGTACACTCTTATCTTTCATGCGTGACCTTTGTCGATGAACAGATCGGGAAACTTTTAAAAGCTTTGGAAGAGAGCGGCAGAATGGACAATACCATTATCGTACTGTGGTCGGATCACGGGCAACATCTCGGTGAAAAACACCATTTCAGGAAACAGGCACTGTGGGAAGAATCGACCCGGGTCCCTCTCTTCTTCCGCGTCCCGGGAAGATCCCATGCCGGCACCGAGTCATCCGCACCCGTTTCATTGCTGGACCTCTATCCTACATTGGTCGAATTGTGCGGACTCCCTGAAAATACGAAAAATCAGGGAAAATCGCTTGTGCCGATTATCGACGATCCTTCCGTAAAGAGGGATATTCCGGTGGTAACTTCTTGGAGCTATGGTAATTTTGCCGTGAGGGACGAGAATTGGAGGTATATCAGATATATCGATGGTACGGAGGAACTGTATGATCACCGTGTCGATCCGGGCGAACACAAGAACGTCGCTTCCGATCCCGCTCTTTCCGAAATCAAGGCCTGCTTGGGAAGCTTTATTCCGGAAAAATATGCCCTCCCCGCCGGAACAGATGAATGGAAAGGCGGGAAATATGAGAAACTCATAAAGAAATGGAAAGTAACGGGGATTCCCGACTGGCTCGAGTAAAAAACAGCGTGGGTCACAGTGCCCGCATTTGCTTGTCTGCTTCTTGTCTGCATGCTGCTGTTCGCGTGTGCAAGGGTGGGAATTGCAATAATTTCCTCGTCGAAGAATTACAGGTTTGAAATTCTTGTCGTATCTTTGGCAGCAGTATTCGGATTTTGGCGGAGACTGTCGGGGAGACTCCCGTGGACTTCGACAGGTGGCGGGATGTTCCCGAAAGTCGGCTCCGTTGAGGGCGGCTCTTTGTCTGCGATCCGAAAACGTTTTGCATATGGCAATGTCGACAGAGTTCGATTGTTGTGCGATTCCCTGGTTTTTTGTGCCGTAAGGAAACGAAAAAATACGAGGGATCCGATTGTCGAAAGGAGTTTTGAAACTGTTTCGCGCAATAAACGGAGAAGAATAGATATAACGTAGAATATAACATAGATCAAGCCATTCGATGAATTTTGTAGAAGAACTCAAGTGGAGGGGAATGATTCACGATATCATGCCCGGTACGGAAGAGCAACTTGCCAAAGAGATGACCACTGCCTATTTGGGAATCGACCCGACAGCCGATTCACTGCATATCGGTCATCTGGTGGGTGTGATGATTCTCAAACATTTTCAAAATTGCGGCCATCGTCCCATCGCTTTGGTGGGAGGCGCAACGGGAATGATCGGTGACCCGTCGGGTAAATCGCAGGAACGCAACCTGCTCGATGAAGCTACCCTGCGACACAATCAGCAGGCCATCAAGAAACAACTCTCCAAATTGATCGATTTCGAGTCGGACGCACCCAATGCCGCTATCCTCGTCAACAATTATGACTGGATGAAGGATTTCAGCTTTCTCGATTTTATTCGGGATATTGGGAAACACATTACGGTCAACTATATGATGGCCAAGGATTCGGTCAAGAAACGTTTCAACGGCGAAGGCGACGGAATGTCCTTTACCGAATTTACATATCAATTGGTCCAGGGATACGACTTTTTGCATCTTTATCAGGAATATGGTTGCAAATTGCAGCTCGGTGGGTCGGATCAATGGGGCAACATCACCACCGGAACCGAACTGATCCGTCGCAAACTCGATCAGGAGGCCTTTGCCATGACTTGCCCGTTGATAAAGAAGGCCGACGGGACGAAATTCGGCAAAACCGAAAGCGGCAATGTGTGGCTCGATCCTCGTTATACGTCGCCCTACAAGTTCTATCAGTTCTGGCTCAATGTGAGCGATGAGGATGCCAAAAATTATATCCGGATATTCACGATGCTCGATCGGGAGACCATTGAAACTCTCGTCGCCGAACATGAGGCAGCTCCCCACGAACGAAAACTCCAGAAACGGCTGGCCCGCGAAATCACCTGCATGATTCATTCCGAGGAAGAGTATGAAAAAGCGGTGGCGGCATCGTCGATCCTTTTCGGTGGGGCTACGGCCGATGCATTGCGCAGTTTGGACGAAACTACTTTGTTGCAGGTGTTCGACGGGGTGCCGCAGTACAAGGTGGCGCGGAATGTAGTCGACGAAGGGATCGCCCTTGTCGACCTGTGTGTGGAACGTTGTCCGATATTCCCTTCGAAAGGTGAGTTACGAAAGCTGATTCAGGGCGGTGGCGTGTCTTTGAACAAAGAGAAGGTCGTGTCGGTCGATCGTTGGGTCGACAGCCAGGAACTGATCGCAGGTAAATACCTGTTGTTGCAAAAGGGTAAAAAGAACTATTACCTGATTATCGCGGAATGACGAAAAAGACCGGTGAGGCGTAATGGCTGCCGGACTTAGAGATACGTATCCCGAATATGAAAAGTGTTCCGGGACGGGGATGCGGTGGAAAGAGAGAGGTCTCGGAGTAGTAACAAACTAAATAAAGAGAGTACGGTTATGTGTGGAATTGTCGGAGTTTTCGATATAAAGACGAATCCGGAGAACTTGCGGAGCGAAGTCCTCAAAATGTCGAAAAAGATTCGTCACCGCGGCCCCGACTGGTCGGGAATCTGGTGTGGCAACAAAGCGATCCTGGCTCACGAACGGTTGTCGATCGTAGACCCGCAGTCAGGAGGACAACCCCTTCGGAGCAAAGATGGTCGCCTGGTGTTGGCTGTAAATGGAGAGATATATAACCATTTGGATATCAGGAGGCGTATGAAAGACGAATACGAATTCCTGACCGGTTCGGACTGTGAGGTGATCCTTGCCCTGTATCGTAAAATGGGACTTGGACTTTTGGAGGAACTGAATGGGATATTCGCGTTTGCGTTGTACGATTCCGAAACAGGAGATTACCTAATTGCTCGCGATCATATCGGAGTGATTCCTCTTTATATCGGGTGGGACCGGGATGAGCAGTTTTATGTGGCATCGGAACTGAAGGCTCTCGAAGGCGTATGCACCACGATCCAGCCTTTCCTGCCGGGACATTACTGGTCAAGCAAAGAAGGGAAGATGACTCGCTGGTACAAACGCGACTGGATGGAATACGATGCCGTAAAGGATAACGGTTGTGACATCGGCGAGTTGAGAGCTTCACTCGAGGCTGCCGTCAAGAGACAGTTGATGAGCGATGTCCCCTACGGAGTGCTTCTTTCCGGCGGACTGGATTCCTCGGTAATCTCGGCTGTGGCAAAAAAATATGCAGCCATGCGGGTGGAATCCGATAGCCGCGATGCAGCCTGGTGGCCGCAGCTCCACTCTTTTGCCGTAGGCCTGAAAGGTGCTCCTGACCTGGCTGCGGCTAAACGGGTAGCCGATCATATCGGAACCGTTCATCACGAAATCAACTACACCGTCCAGGAGGGTCTCGACGCCCTGCGTGATGTGATTTACTATATCGAAACGTATGATGTGACAACCGTACGCGCTTCTACTCCCATGTATTTGCTCGCTCGTGTCATCAAAAGCATGGGAATCAAAATGGTGCTTTCCGGGGAGGGGGCCGATGAAATTTTCGGCGGTTACCTCTATTTTCACAAGGCACCGAATCCCAAGGAATTCCACGAAGAAACGGTACGTAAGTTGGGGAAACTCCATTTGTATGACTGTCTGCGTGCGAACAAAGCATTGAGTGCCTGGGGGGTTGAGGGAAGGGTCCCTTTCCTGGACAAGGAGTTTATGGATGTAGCCATGCGGATCAACCCTGCTGAAAAGATGGCTCGTAACGGACGTATGGAGAAGTGGGTGGTACGCAAGGCATTTGAAGACATGTTGCCCGAAAGCGTCGTATGGAGGCAAAAGGAGCAGTTCTCCGACGGTGTGGGTTACAGTTGGATCGATACGCTCAGGAAAATTACGTCGGAAGCTGTGTCGGATCGGGAAATGGAACATGCTCGAGAGCGCTTTCCGATCAATCCCCCACGGAACAAGG
This sequence comes from uncultured Rikenellaceae bacterium, assembly GCA_949284665.1. Classification (GTDB taxonomy): domain Bacteria; phylum Bacteroidota; class Bacteroidia; order Bacteroidales; family Rikenellaceae; genus Tidjanibacter. Next base: position 4,494 of record CASDWR010000067.1, read on the forward strand.
AAGAGTACTATTATCGGACGATCTTCGAGGAACATTTCCCTTCACAGACGGCTGCACAATGTGTTCCTTCCGTTCCATCAGTCGCTTGCAGTACGGCCGAGGCCCTTGCATGGGACAAATCGTTCCAGGGAATGAACGAACCTTCGGGGCGTGCTGTAGCCGGGATACACAAGGATGCAATATAACGGGAACCCCAAAAATGGTTCCCTTCTCCGGCAGGCCAGATGTAGTCGGATTAGAGAGTGACGGGTGTCCGTAATCGGAAGAGAATACCGATCTCGGGCCAAAAGAGACGGACCGTATGGGAAACAACAGGGTGTTGTATGTCAAGAATATGGTATGCGATCGGTGTGTCATGGTCGTGCATCGATTGTGTACCGAGTGTGGCATTGCGGTGCGATCGGTCGAATTGGGGATGATCCGTACCGTGGAGCAGGTCGACGATCGTCGGTTGAGTCTCCTGAGAACGGCATTGCATGGTATGGGATTCGAATTGATCGATGACCGGCGCGAACGGATCGTTGAGCGGATCAAAAACGAAATCGTCAAGTTGGTGTATCGTGACAATGGTGGGTTGAAAGAGAATCTTTCGGACTACTTGGCCAGAACCGTGGGGTACGATTACGGAGTATTAAGCAAACTCTTTTCCGAGGTGGTTGGAACAACGATCGAACGTTGTTTCATCGCCCAAAAAATCGAGCGTGTGAAAGAGTTGCTTGTTTACGGCGAGTTGTCGCTCAGCCAGATTGCCGACATGATGAACTATTCGAGCGTAGCCCATCTGAGCGCTCAATTCAAACGGGTGACGGGGATGACCCCTACTGCATTCAAACAGAACGGCGGTGAGGGCCGGTTCCCTCTCGATAGGGTCTGGGCCCTGCCTGAAGGGCGGACGATCGGGAATAAGGGCGATGAAGAAAACATGTAAATCTTTTTTGTAATCCTGTAACGGAGTTCCTCTCTGTCGTACCTAACTTTGCCGCAATCGAAAAAGATTGCGAAAGATGAAAACGGTGCGTACTTTCCCGGTGCTCGACATGAGTTGTGCCGCTTGTGCGGCGAAGGTGGACAAAACGCTCAATGCCTGTCCCGGAGTCGGCCGTGCATCGGTCAATTTCGCTGCCGCCACAGCAACGATCGAATTCGATGATGAGCAGTGTCCTCCCGAGACCCTGCGGACAGCTCTTCGCAATGTCGGATACGATTTGGTTATCGAGGCCGGGGACGATTCAACCCGTGCATTGAAAAAACTCGGTGAATATCGGTTGCGCAGGTTGAGGCGACGCGCGGTCATAGCGCTTGCACTGTCGTTGCCGGTAGCGCTCCTCGGCATGTTCTTTATGAAGGTGCCGTATGTCGGATGGGTGATGTGGGTGCTGTCTACTCCTGTCGTGTGCTGGCTGGGCAGTGATTTCTTTGTGGGTGCCTGGCGACAGATACGGCACCGTTCGGCCAATATGGATACGCTAGTTGCGATCAGTACGGGGGTGGCCTATCTTTTTAGCATATCCAATCTTCTTTTTCCACGTTTTTGGGAGTCGCGGGGGATAACACCCCATCTCTATTTCGAAGCATCGAGCGTTGTGGTGGCTTTTGTCTTGTTGGGACGACTCCTTGAGGAACGGGCCAAAAACAATACGTCCGAAGCGATCGCGAAACTGATGGATCTGCGACCCGTTCGGGTCGTTCGGATCGGTGAAGAGGGTCGGCAGGAAGAGATTCCTGTGGAGCTGTTGAATCCTGGCGATATCGTTTTGGTGAGACCCGGCGAACGGATTGCCGTGGATGGACAAGTAACCGAAGGAGAATCCTATGTGGATGAGAGTATGCTGACAGGCGAACCTGTACCGGTGTTTAAAAACGCTTCGGCAAAGGTTTTTGCCGGTACGCTGAACGGAAGAGGCTGTTTCCGGTTTCAGGCAACGCGAACCGGAAACGAAACGATGCTCGCACGGATCATCCAGTCTGTGGAAGAGGCTCAGGGAAGCAAGGCTCCCGTACAAAAACTTGTCGACAGAATTGCGGCTGTTTTTGTTCCTGTCGTCTTAATCGTGGCTGTCGTGTCGTTTGCGGCATGGGTCGTATTCGATCCCGAGGAAGGGGTAACACATGGATTGCTCGCTTTTGTGACGGTCCTTGTCGTAGCCTGTCCATGCGCACTCGGACTGGCCACCCCGACAGCCGTTACGGTGGGTATTGGGAAAGGTGCGGAGTATGGTATCCTGGTTAAAGATGCCGAAAGTCTCGAAATGGCAGTGAAGATCGATACCGTCGTGTTGGATAAAACGGGGACGCTTACCGAAGGACACCCTGCGGTGACCGACAAGGTCTGGTTATGCGAGAATGGGGAAATTGATTACGCCCCTCTTTTCCGTGCGTTGGAAAGTGCTTCGGAACACCCGATTGCCGAGGCGGTTGTTGAAGCGTTGGAATTTGACCCGAACGTTCGGGTCGATCGTTTCGAGAATTTGCCCGGGAAGGGGATAAAAGGGGTAATCAACGGGGGTGTTTATTATGCAGGCAATGCGGCGTTGCTCCGTGAAATGGGTATCGATCTGACGGTTGATGCAACGGCCGTTGTGGCAAAAATGGAGGGGAAAGCTGAAACGGTTGTCTTTTTTGCCGATGACACCCGTCCCCTTGCCGTGTTCGGTGTCACAGATCGTTTGAAAGAGAGTGCGGCATCGGCTGTCGCGGCATTGAAAAAACTCGCGATAGAGGTCTACATGCTTACCGGAGACGGTGAACGGGCGGCCGGAGAGGTTGCCCGACGTACCGGGATCGGCCATTACCGTTCATCCATGTTGCCCGCGATGAAAGCTGATTTCGTTCGCAAACTTCAGTCCGACGGCCGTCGGGTTGCCATGGTAGGCGATGGTATCAATGACAGTGCAGCTTTGGCACGAGCCGATTTGAGCATTGCGATGGGGAAAGGGAGCGACATAGCCATGGATGTGGCGAAAATGACTCTCATGTCGTCGGATCTGATGAAAATACCCGAAGCGATCGAACTCTCTCGGGCTACGGTCCGCACGGTTCGACAAAATCTGTTTTGGGCATTTATCTATAATGTGATCGGCATCCCCGTGGCAGCCGGTGTGCTCCAACCATTGTGTGGGTTTACGTTGAATCCCATGATTGCCGGGATGGCGATGGCCATGAGCAGCGTTTGTGTCGTAAGCAACAGCCTTCGTTTGAAACGGGTGAAAACGATCGGCAGAAATGTGTCGACTAACCATAAAAAAATCATGAAAAAGATGTATCTCGTGGAGGGCATGATGTGTGGCCATTGTCGCAACCACGTCGAAAAGGCCCTCAATCGGCTCGAAGGTGTTACGGCCGATGTAACCCTCGATCCACCAGCGGCCTCGGTAATTTTTTCAGGCCGGGAATACTCTCTCGATGAGTTGCAGCGCGTACTCTCCGAAGAGGGGGATTACCGCATATCGGAGAAACCGGATCAGGAGTCTTTGTAATATCTTCGTCCAGTATAATTCGCGGTATAGACAGGTTGAACGGAAGGGCGTGCCGCTTCCCCCCCCCGGTCTCGAAAAATGGAACAGGTCAAATGGTGTCGAGATAGTTTCGGATGTCCTCTTCGAGTTTCCGGTAAAGAAAACAGTCGGTATAGTTTTCGTTGAACAACAATGTTTCGCGTACGTTGTACTGTGCATTATTGTAATTACTCTGTTCATTGCTCAGGGCAACGCCCCGTTTGCGGGAGTTGTTGATGAGCGAGGTGGTCATCTGTTTCAACTTCGTGCATACGGCATCGAGTACGATCATCACTACATTGTCCATCAACGTGTGTCCCTGCATGAAAAGATAGGTGTTTTCGGGGGTGACACCCCGCGAGGCAAGCAACGAAACGAAAGGTGCAAATTGATGTTCGATGTCAGGATGCCGGTCACGCAGGGAAGCCAGGCGACGTTCGACCTGCCTGCGCAACCAGTCAATCGTCGCGGCGCCATTCTCTTCCACTTCCAAATAGTTGATTTTAACGCTGCTCTTGAAATCCATCAAGGTGAAAATATTCTCGGTATTGATTTGGGCCGAGTAGGCATACCAGACGAAGAGCGGATAGATCGTCTTGGAATACTCTTCGAAAAACCGGACGAAATCGAAGAGCCGGGCATCATTCTTCGTTGCCTTTACACAGATGTTGTGCAGCGACGGAGAGTAGCAGAGATAGTTTTCGGTTGCATAAGCGTAGGTGTGGAAGATGAAAGGGGAGTCGTTGATGATACGGGCCTGTTCGGTCTGGTCAGCGAAAAGGTAGTCGAAGTCGCTGTCCATACAGAGCAGCGTATCTGGAGGGGCTTGTTCGGCGATCTTCATCAAAACCTTTTTCCCTTTGGCCAGATCTTCACGCAAAGGGACCGAAATTTCGAATGTGAAGCGGTCGTTCTCGAAACGGTCGAAGATGCCCCGCCAAAAGGCAATGTCTTCATAACCTTCCACGAAAACCCGAATCAGCTTTTTCCCTTTCGGGAGCGGCAACCGTTCCGGGAGTTGCGGTGGAAGGGGGCGGTAACACTGTACACGGCAGTGTCGGTTGGTCCTTTCGTATCTTCTCGACATACGAAAGCAAAAATACGGAAAATTATTATCTTTGTCCATTGATTCGAACGAAAAATTATGGCTGACAACGATTGGAAATCCCGATTACAGGTGGTTTACTCAACGAATCCCGACTATCAGTACAAAACGGTCGAGCGGGAAGAGCAGGAAACGCTTCCTCCTGCAAAGCAGGATTTGCGCGTGTGGATCGATCGGCGCCATCGCGCCGGAAAACAGGTAACCTTGGTCAGGGGTTTCGTCGGAAAGGAAGAGGATTTGAAGGCATTGGCAGTCATGCTTAAGAGCCGATGCGGTGTGGGCGGATCGGCAAAAGAGGGTGAGATCATGATTCAGGGCGATTTCCGCGATCGGATAGTGGATATTTTGATCAAGGCCGGATATCGCGCAAAAAAGGCGGGAGCGTAAGCCATGAAACGTTTGGTCCGCAAATTTTTATGGCTTGTATTTGCTTGTCTGTGCTCCGTTCCGGTGCAAGGGCAGTATTACAATACGGGCCAAGATCCGGCATCGATTCGGTGGCAGTCGTTGAAACACGACTCCGTTCGGATGATCTTTCCCGACTATTATCAATTCCAGGCCCGAAAGACTCTTTATTACATGAACGCCTTTCGGTCGGATATCCGTTATGGCTTCTTAAAGGGGCCAATGCAGGTCCCGGTAGTTTTTAAAACCCAGAATGCCCTTTCGAATGGATTGGCAATGTGGGCCCCGCGCCGAATAGAGATGATCGGCATGCCCGATCCGGGGTCTTATTCCGAACCTTGGCTCAAGCAACTGGCCGTACACGAATATCGCCATATGGTGCAATTCTCCAACATGAATCGTAGTACCGTAAAGGTGTTGGGCTGGTTCTTCGGCCAACAGGCGTCATTGGTCGCTTCCGGACTTTTGCCTTTCTGGTTCCTGGAAGGGGATGCCGTAATGGCCGAAACCCAGATGTCTGTCTATGGAAGGGGACTGCAACCCTCGTTTTCGATGCATTATCGGGCATTGGGTCGTGAAATCCTCGATAAGAAAAATCCCGACAAATGGTTTTGCGGTTCTTTGCGAGATTACGTACCCAGCCATTACGAACTCGGGTATCAACTGGTTTCGTGGGCTTCGAACCACTATGATACCTATATCGGAGAGCGAATGACCGATTTCGGTTCGAAATACCCTTTCCTCCTGTTTACAAGTCAGCTCGCCCTGCGCAAATATTTCAAGACATCTTCGGGGCAACTCTTCCGTGAGACCTTTTCCGATTTGAACGACTATTGGGACCAATTGCCGCATCAGCCGGAAAGCATGACCCGGATCGAGGTGCCGGTTACTTCTTATACGACTTACTCCTATCCGCTTTGGCAGGACGATTCGACGATGATCGTGCTCAAGAGCGATCTGGACCGGACCAGCCGTTTCGTGGAGATCGATCCGGATACCGGTCGTGAACGGAGAATCGCCTATACGGGCAACATCAGTTCGCGCCCCGTTCTTGTCGATGGACGGCTCTGGTGGACGGAGTATCGGCAAAGCATCTTCTGGGAACAGCGAGTTAATTCGCGACTTTGTTATATGGACCTCACCTCCGGACGCGTACGTACGTTGAGCGGTCCGCACATTGTATTGTATCCGACAGTTGTAGGAAACCGGCTGGCCTGGGTAGAATACGATTACGATGGGTCTTACCGGATCGTATGCGGCGAGCACCGGTTCGATTTCGGCAGGGATGTTTCGCTTCATGGATTGGCTTACGAGGAGCGGTCCGGCAGGCTTTATTATATTGCTCTTTCAGACAGCGGCATGTGGATTGGAGCTTTGCATCCCGAATCGGGCGAACAGATCGAAGCGACTCCGGCTGCACATATTACGCTCAGCGATTTGCGGGCTTACGACGGCAAACTCTTTTTTGGCTCGATTGCATCGGGGAAGGATGAGGTATGGTATTACGATCCGGAAACCGGATGCCAGTATCAGTTGTCGACATCTGACTACGGTTCGTTTGCCCCTTCGCTTTCGCCGTCAGGCAAACGTTTAGCTCTTACAACATATAATCGAAACGGGTATTTGCCTGCCGTACAACCTGTACGGAATACGGCTCCCGTCCCTTATGCGTTCTTGCCCAGAAATCTTGTCAATCCACCTCGCCGGGAATGGCCGGTTGCAAAAATGGACACCGTGCGTTTTACCGAAGATCGGTGCAACGAGTCGGAAAAAAGAATCCCTGCCCGCCGCTATTCCCGTGTTGGCCACCTGTTCGACTTCCACAGTTGGGCGCCGGTCGATTTCGACCCCGATGCAATCCTTTCAGGCGGGGATGTCGACCTACATCTCGGTGTGACCGCAATTTCGCAAAACCGACTCGGAACATCGGTTTCTTCATTCTCCTACGGATACGGCTCACTCGATGGGAGCAATGCAAAACACTCCATGTTGCGTACGAATTTCCGATATCTCGGATGGGCTCCGAAATTCGAGGTCGACGTTTTGTGGAGCGATGCGAGACAGGGTGTTTATCAGGTAGTGAAAAATCAACCCGTTCCCTCGCATCGCCATTCCTACCTCTCTCTCTCTGCCCGCAGTTGGTTGCCGTTCTGTCTGACTTCAGGTTATCGTACCCGTTTGTTGACGGCACAGGTGGAATATCAGTATCGGAATACAATGTTGTTCGACCCTTGGTCGAATCGGTATGAAACAGGTGAACACATGCTGGTGGGAACCGTACAATACAGCAGTCGATGCCGTATGGCACAACGCGATATTCTTCCTCGTTGGGGATATCTCGTCCAGGCGTCGGTCGGTGGCAGCCCGACCGGCAGTGAGCTCTATTCCTCTTTCTGGAATCTTTACGGGCGTCTCTATTTGCCCGGAGGATGGCCTCATCACGCTCTTTCGCTTTCGGGGGCATACCAGCAAAGCATCGAAAGCGATCGATCGATCGTAGGGTATCAGGTCCAACAACTGATACCTCGCGGATTCGGTCCTTTCAGCGCCCGCCATTTCTCCGCACTCTCGGCTACCTATTATTTGCCTGTGGCGTATCCCGATTGGGGAATTCCTTCCGTGCTGTTTTTGCAACGGATCCGACTCGGAATCGGTGCCGATTGGGCTTCGTATGAAAGCGGTTACCGATGGTCGGTGTCACCCGACAAGGTAAATGTCTTATGGGAAAGAGATGAAATATGGTCGTACGGGGGGATCGTGTCGTTCGATATGGTCCCGTTGCGGATGCCCGAAGCAGCCGTTTGTACTTTGTCCCTTTCGCTCTTTTTCCCGAAAAACAAAGCCCCATTTTTCTCTTTGGGATTTTCGTTGCCGTTGTAAGGCGGATGCCGCAGATGAAAATCCCGGTTGACGGACTTCTCGAATAGACACTTCAAAATCCATATAATCGGATGACAATCATGATGTCGTGCCGTTCCCGGACCCAAAGGATGGAAGACCTTCTTTGCCGTAATTCTGACTCTCGAATCGTCTCCCCATTTCTCTTTTCCGAAATGGATGAACCGTGTATCCCGCACGGCATGCCGTTGAGGTTTTTGGTAGAAATCAATCGAAGAATTCGTCGTCTGGACTCTCCTCCGAAGCAGAGGGCAGCACGGCATCGTCGCAGTCGTAAGTTATTGCTCCGAGCGGAATCTCGAATCGGTCGGTCATACGGATACCTGATTCGGGGTCGGCATAGACCCGTTTCATGAACTCTCCGAAGATCGGCAAGGCCAAAGTGGAGCCTTCGCCACCCGAAGAGAGATGGACACTTTGGTCTTCACCTCCAACCCATGCGCCGGCCACCAGATGCGGGGTGACACCCATAAACCAGGCGTCCCGGTTTTTCTGTGAAGTCCCGGTCTTGCCGCCCATTTCGACACCGCTGAAACCGAATTGCCAATTGAGTCGACCCGCAGTCCCGGTTCTGACGACATTCTGTAACATTCCGAGCATCGTATATGCGGTCTGTTCGCTGATTGCCTCACTCGAGGTAGTGACAAATGTCGAAATCGGATTTCCCTGACGGTCTTCGATACGCGTAACGAACAACGGTTCCGTAAAGACCCCTTTGTTCGCAAAGGTGGAGTATGCTCCGACCATCTCGAAGAGCGATACCTCGGATGTGCCCAGACACAATGCATCTACCGGGTCGATGTAGCTGTGGATGCCCATCGTGTGGATGAAGTCGGCAACTGCCGGAGCCTGTTTCGCCTGTTTCATGATCCATGCGGTGTAGTTGTTGCGGCTTTTGGCCATTCCCCATTTGAGCGGATGGAGCACACCGTCGTATACTACTTCGCTCGCCTCTTTCGGTGTCCAGGCTTCGCCCGTGTATGTCTCTATCGTAGTGGGAAGATTGGGAACCATGGTGCACGGAGTCAGCCCCATATGGTCGATGGCAAAGGTATAGATGAAAGGTTTGATGGTCGATCCTACCTGCCGCTTCCCCTGCTTGACCATGTCGTATTTGAAATAGCGGAAATCGGGCCCTCCCACATAGGCTTTCACGTAACCCGTAGATGGATCCATTGCCATAAATGATGCACGCATGATCCGTTTGTGGTGGAGAATGGAGTCGCGCGGAGTCATCAGTGTGTCGACTTCTCCCCGATAGGTGAAGATTCGCATCCGTACCGGGGTGCGAAAAGCCTTGTCGATCTCACTCTGGCTTGCTCCTTCCTGTTTCATGCGAATATAACGATCCGTATAGCGCATTGCCTGTCCGATGATTTTTTCGATCTCATCTTTCGACAGGTCCTGAAAAAGAACCCTCGTATTGCGCCACTGTCGGTCCATGGCTGGTTGGATACTCTGTTTCAACTGTTGCCATACCGCCTCTTCGGCATACTCCTGCATCCGGGAGTCAATTGTCGTATAGATTCTCAGCCCGTCGCGATAGATGTTGTAGGGGGTTCCGTCGGGACGGCTATTCTTGTGGCACCATCCATAAAGCGGGTTGTTTTCCCATCGGGCAACCTCCTGTTCATAATCCCATTTGTTGTAGAATTGTTTACGGGTCGGTTTTTGGGCGGTCATGACCTGCCGGAGCATTTCACGGAAATAGGTTCCGCTGCCTTCGTTGTGCGACACGGGTCGGAAATCGAGTTCGATCGGCAAAGCAGACAGAGAATCACATTGCTGGCGGGTCAGGTAACCGTTTTTTCGCATTCTTTCGAGAACCGTATTCCTCCGCGCAAGCGAACGTTCGGGATTTCGTACCGGACTGTATCGCGTCGGAGCGTTCACTACCCCTACCAGTACGGCTGCTTCGGGAATGGACAGTTCGTGAGGTTCCTTGTTGAAAAACGTGTGGGCGGCCGATTTGATCCCGAAGGCGTTGCTGCCGTAGGCAACCGTGTTGAAATACATTGCCAGAATCTCTTCTTTCGTATAGTTGTATTCCAACTTTACTGCCGTGATCCACTCCTTGAACTTGGCGAGCACCAGTTTCCCTTTGCGGGCCAGAGAACTGGAATAAACTGTCGTGTCGCGTGGGAACAGGTTTTTGGCCAACTGTTGCGTGATGGTGCTGCCGCCGCCTTGTTCGCTCCGCCCCATGGCCAGTGTTTTGACCCCAACGCGCGCCAGTGAAATGAAATCGATGCCCGAATGGGAGTAAAAACGAACATCTTCCGTCGAAATCAAAGCCGCTACCAGTGCGGGAGCCAGTTCGTCGTAGTCGACATACGATCGGTTCTGTATAAAAAACGATCCCAACAATTTCCCGTCGGCGGAATAGATTTCGGTCGCCAGGTTATTCTTCGGATTTTCCAACTCCTCGAACGAAGGAAGTTTGCCGAATGCACCCAGAGCGGTCAGCAGAAGCATGAAACCTACCAACACGAAGGGTGCTGCCACAATGCCCCAAAACCATCGCAAAAACTTGTGTTTCTGTCCTTCCGTTTTTATCCACTTTTTCATAACAGCAGCAAAGATACAACTTATCCGTGAGAAATAACGTATATTCTTTTCGGATATTTCCCGTTTCGCCTTTTCCGGTTGTCTGTGTCTTGTCGGGGTGGGAAGGGCGTGAAGGGATCGTTTTTCGGATCCGATTGTCGGATGGCCGCATTTGCGATCTCGAATATAATTTATACCTTTGCCGCGAGGAAACCCTTCGGTGCCGGATACGTGGGTTTTCCGATATCCCCGATGGATGTTTCTGGTTGTATCCGGTAAAAAAATTCAGTTCATATGAAAGTTGCGATTGTAGGGGCCAGCGGAGCCGTGGGTCAGGAATTTTTGAGCGTGTTGGAACAACGGGATTTCCCTGTCGACGAACTGTTGTTATTCGGTTCGGAACGCAGTGCGGGTCGGGAATATCCGTTTCGGAACGGAATCGTAAAGGTCCGTCAACTTTGTCATAATGATGATTTCAAGGGGGTGGATGTGGCTTTTGTGTCGGCAGGTGCCGGCACGTCGCGTGAGTTTGAGAAGACCATCACACGTCACGGAACCCTCATGATCGATAATTCCAGCGCTTTCCGTATGGATGAGGATGTGCCTTTGGTCGTCCCGGAAGTGAATGCCTCCGATGCCATCG
>CASDWR010000068.1 GCA_949284665.1 uncultured Rikenellaceae bacterium
AAACAAATTGAGCAGCAAGGGGAAAATCATTACGTTTCCTCTGCCCAAAACGGTTACCATACCTTTGTCTCAGCATATCGGTGCACCAGCCGTTGCGGTCGTGGCCAAAGGAGACAAGGTGAAGACCGGTCAGTTGATCGCCAAAAGCGGCGGTTTTGTTTCGAGTAATATTCATGCTTCGGTATCGGGAACGGTAACGGCCGTGGATACGTTTGTAGATGCTTCCGGCTTGCGCAAGCCGGGAATAACAATCGCCGTGGAAGGTGATGAGTGGTTCGAAGGGATCGACAGGGGCGGCCGAATCGTCAAGGAGTGCGATCTGGAACCGAAAGAGATTCTGGCAAGAATTGCCGAAGGCGGTCTTGTGGGTCTGGGAGGTGCTACTTTCCCGGCCCATGTGAAACTTGCTGTACCGGATGGTAAGAAAGCCGAATTTTTGATTATCAACGGTGTGGAATGTGAACCCTATCTGACAGCCGACCATCGGGTCATGCTCGAACGCGGAGAAGAGTTGTTGGTTGGAGTGAAGATTCTGGCGCGGGCGTTGGGTGTGAAAAAAAGTTATATCGGTGTCGAGAACAACAAACCCGATGCAATCGAAACGTTGCGGCGTTTGGCCATGGTCTATCCCGATATCGAAATCGTTCCGTTGAAGGTGCGTTATCCGCAGGGAGGAGAGAAACAGTTGATAGCAGCCATTACCGGGCGTCAGGTTCCAAGCGGAGGACTTCCCATCGACGTCGGTGTGGTAGTCCAGAATGTAGGAACCTCGTTGGCTGTGTACGAGGCGGTGCAAAAGCACAAACCGCTGATCGAGCGGGTAGTGACTGTGACGGGGAAGTCGCTTGCCCGTCCTTCGAATCTGCTGGTGCGGATTGGTACATCGGTGAGCGATCTGATCGAATTTTGCGGGGGCATGCCCGAAAATGCGGGGAAAGTGATCGGTGGCGGTCCGATGATGGGACGAGCGATGTCCAATATCGATTCGCCTGTTACGAAAGGGACATCGGGTGTCCTGATTATGGATGAAAGCGAGTCGCAGCGCAATGCGGAAACCGCCTGTATCCGTTGTGCCAAATGTGTGGGCGTCTGCCCGATGGGCCTTGAACCCTATTTCTTAAGCAAGGTTTCCCGTAAGCACATGTATGACGAAGCGGAAGCACATTTCGTAACGGACTGCATCGAATGCGGTTCCTGTTCCTACACTTGTCCGGCCAATTTGCCATTGCTGGATTATATCCGTTTGGGAAAAGCGGAGGTGATGAAGAGGATTCGTGCGCGTAAATCGTAAGTTAAATCGAAAAAGAGTTTTATCGATATGAATAAGAAATTGATTGTATCGCCTTCGCCTCACGTTCACGGTGCGGATTCCACACCGCGATTGATGATCGACGTATTGATCGCTTTGGTGCCCGCACTTGCGATGTCCACGTATGTGTATGGATGGAAGGTGTTGGGTATTACGGTGTTCTCGGTTGCGTGTTGCGTATTGTTTGAGTTTTTGATTCAGAAATACCTTTTAAAAGGGCCGCTGACTGTCAATAATTTTTCGGCTGCCGTCACGGGTGTTCTGTTGGCTTTCAACCTGCCTACCTCCGTTCCGTTGTGGATGGTTGCCGTGGGGTGTCTTGTGGCTATCGGTGTAGCGAAGATGACCTTCGGGGGGCTCGGTAAGAATCCTTTCAATCCTGCATTGGTGGGACGTGTTTTCATGTTGCTCTCTTTCCCGGTCGCCATGACTTCGTTCCCGGGTGTGGCTGACGCTGTTTCCGGAGCTACCCCGTTGACGCTGGCCAAAGAGGCACTGAAAAACGGCCAGAGTGTCGGAGAAATCATGGCTTCTTTCTCATATAGCGATCTGTTGTTAGGATTCAGGAGTGGTTCGATGGGTGAGATTTCCGCAATCGGGTTGTTGATCGGTTTTGCTTGGCTGTTGTACCGTCGAGTGATTACATGGCATATTCCTGTTTTCGTACTCGGTTCGATGGCCGTATTCAGCGGTATTCTGTGTGCAGTAGATCCGGATGTCTACATGAGCCCTTTGTTCCATGTATTTACCGGAGGAGCCATATTGGGTGCCGTGTTTATGGCAACCGACTATGTAACCTCTCCGATGACGAAGCCGGGTATGGTGATTTTTGCAGTAGGCATCGGAGTGATCACGATTTTGATTCGTGTTTGGTGTTCTTATCCGGAAGGTATGTCGTTTGCGATTCTGATCATGAATGCTTTCGTACCCCTGATCGACAAGTATGTAAAACCGCACCGATTCGGCGTTGTTAAAAAATAGAGGAGGGCAGAGTTATGAAAAGTACTTTAAGAAATATGGTTTTGGTGCTGTTTGTCATCACGCTGGTATGTTCGGCGGGAGTGGGGGTGATTTACAACGCGACGCTCGAACCGATTTCGGCAGCCAAACTGGCAAAAAAACTGAATGCACTTCAGGCGGTTCTTCCTGCATTCGACAACGAACCTACGGAGGCAATGAAAACCGTGGATTTTTCGGGCGAATCCGTATATGTATATCCGGCCTACAAGGGAGAAACCGTCGTGGGTTATGCGGTGGAGACCTTTACGAACAACGGATTCAGCGGGACAATCCGTTTGATGGTTGGGTTCAATGCGGACGGTACGATCAAGGATATCGCTGTCCTGGAGCAGGCTGAAACTCCCGGTTTGGGTGCCAAAATTACCGATCCGGGGAATCCTGTCAAATTGAGTTTCATGGGGAAGAATCCTTCCGAACTCAAAATGAGTGTTAAAAAGGACGGTGGTGACATCGATGCGATTACCGCATCGACGATTTCGTCGCGAGCATACGTTGATGCCGTCGATCGAGCATATAAGGCTTTACAATCAGTAAAAGAGGAGGAGTAACGTTATGAAAAGATTACAGATTCTGTTGAAGGGTATAATCAAGGAGAACCCGACGTTTGTACTGGTGTTGGGAATGTGCCCGACACTGGGGACCACCTCTTCGGCAATCAACGGTATGGGTATGGGGGTAGCTACGATGTTCGTGTTGATTTTATCCAACATGGTGATTTCGCTGATTAAGAATTTGATTCCCGACAAGGTGCGCATTCCGGCATTTATCGTGGTGATTGCTTCGTTTGTGACTATTATTCAACTCTGCATGGAGGCATATACGCCCGCATTGTACGAAACCTTGGGAGTATTCATTCCGTTGATAGTGGTCAACTGTATCATATTGGGTCGTGCGGAGGCTTTCGCATCGAAAAACAATGTATGGGATTCGGCATTGGATGGATTGGGTATCGGTTTGGGGTTCACGTTGTCGTTGACCGTGATCGGTGCCGTACGGGAACTTTTGGGTACGGGTGCCATATTCAACCACAAACTGATTGCCGGAGATGGAATCCTGGCATTCGTATTGGCTCCGGGAGCATTTCTCGTGTTGGGCTATCTGATGGTTATATTCAATAAGTTAACGGCTAAATCGAAATAGACATGGAGTATTTTGCAATTATTATCGGGGCGATTTTCGTCAATAATGTCGTCCTGTCGCAGTTCCTCGGAATCTGTCCTTTCCTCGGGGTGTCCAATAAGGTGAATACTTCGTTGGGTATGGGGGCC
>CASDWR010000069.1 GCA_949284665.1 uncultured Rikenellaceae bacterium
CCCGATTCACTGAAAGCGGCTTGTACGAAATACTTGTCGGCATATGACCAAGAAGCCGAGAAGAGGCCGGTTATCTGACGGCGTGGTTCGCTTATGAACTTGAAAGTTCGTTTGGTAATGAAACCGGCCAGAATACCCTGCAATTTGTGCCGACCGAACTCACCGTCCCAGGAGAAACGTTGCGAGCCGAAAAAGCGTTGGGAATAATAGTCCAGGAGTTTGTCGTTGTCAGACATGTCGCGCAAGGTATGGCTGCCGCTTTTAGTCAACACGGCACCCCACTCACCATCGTCGTTATAACCTTCGCTAATAAGGTACGCATCGTAATCTTCAGCCGTACCGAGGCGCACGAGATTCACTCCGTCGAATGCTCCGAACGTAGAGGATTTGAGCCCTTTTAGCAAGAAGGAGAAATCCGCATCGAACCCCACGGTCATTAATCCTTTCCGGGTGGTTTCAGTATATTTCCCATTTTTCATCATGTTCCCCACGGGATTTTGCGAGAACAGCGAGCTGACGGCATACCAGGGCGACGACAAGTCCGAACTGTTGTCGGCATAAACCGGGAAAGAAATGGCCGGAATGGTATTGAGATCGCTGATCACGTCGGGGAACTCCATCATACCCAGCGTGGTGTTCGAACTTTCATCCTCACTCGTATAATTCGAACTGTATCCGTAATTAGGAGACTTGCGATAGGATATATTCGAGAAGAACCCGAAACGCGCCGAGATGAAATGATTGAGTTTCACATCGAGATTAGTACTCAGATTGAGTCGGTTATAATTTGACGGTGCGCCGATCTTGTAGATATCCCCTTCCCCGGAGTACCCGAGATAAGTTTGATACTTGATCACATCGTTACCCCCACTCATCGACACATTGGCGCGATGATAACTCCGTGTGTTCTTAAGCACCAGATCGCGGAAATTCACATTTGGATACAACAGATCGTAAGGATCATTTTTCCGGTATCTATCCACATCGCTTCTGGAATAGAGCGGGGTCAGTCCGCTGTTGTCGCGGGCAATGTTGTTGAGCAGGGCGTAATTCACGCCATCCACCCATTCGGGCATACGGTCGACCGCGCTCAACCCTCCCTCATAACTCATATTGAGTGTTTTGTTGTTGGACTGACCGTGTTTTGTCCGGATGTAGATAATGCCGTTTGCACCGTAGGGTCCGTACATGGTTTTGTCGAGGACATCGCGAATCACGGTAATCGACTCGATTTCCTGTGGATCGAGCGGTGTTGCCCCTATGTCTACGGGCACATCGTCGAGCAGCACGAACAGTGTCTTGCCCCTGCTGCGTACGGTTACCCGGTCACCTGCACCGTACCGATTGATTCTTTCGAGTGCACTGACACCCGGAGCTCCGTTATTCTCCACGATTTCCAATCCGGGGACCAAGCCGGTAAGCGCATTCCGGATGTCCGTAGAGGGATAACGAGCCAACTCTTCGCCCGAGATCACCACGGCACTGCTCATCGAGAAACGTTTTTTCTTGTCAGCGATCGGCAACGGCACATTATCTTCTTCCGTGGCAAGCAACTGGGCCGAATGGAGTGTAACGGTTCGGCTGTCCCGCACAATGTCGGCCATTGCCCGGACGCTTTGGAACCCTTCCTTGCGTATGGTAATGATGTCGCGGTCGGCAGCGGAGAAACGGACATTTCCCTCCCCGTCAGCCACCAGGTGTTGTTCGCCTTCTCCGATAACGACTTCTGCACCTGGGATGGCGGTACCGTCGTCTGCCCGAACGGTAAACGATATCTCTTTCGTCTCTTCCTGCCGTTCTTTCCGCTCCTTCGCACGTTCCTCTTTTCGGGACTGGGCTTCGGCCCGATACCCCGACAAAAGCGCCGCAAGCATCAAAACGAAAAAGGTCGAACGCGTTGTATATTGCATCTTTTTTCTCATAACTGTTTCGAATTTAATGATCACAAACCGCTACCACGCCTCGTTGGGGACGTAATTTTTCATTTTCAGCAATTCGCTTTCAGGGATGGGCACATAATACATGGCGTTTTTCCATGCCACCTGGCGATCGGACGAAAGCTCCACCCTTTCGTATTTGAAACCGGTAGGATACTCCGCCGTGGGGGCCTCCAATTTCGTCGCGCGAATACCGTACAGTTTACCGGACATGATTGTCGGTGCATCCATCCATCGACGGATATCGCAGTAGTAATGGAAACTTTCAAAACAAAGTTCCACGATCCGTTCGTTTTTAATACGGGGTCTGAGAGTTTGCGTGTTGGTTGTGAATTCGTCGCGAACGGGGGGCATTTCCATCCGCTCACGGACGAGATTCACTGCACCCAATGCGGTGAGGTCAGCCTCGGGAGCGGCTCCCGCAGGTCCGTATGCCTCATTGGCCGCCTCGGCATAGTTCAGATAGACCTCTGCCATACGAATATAGGTGTCGGTCAATTTCTGTTGGGTCACCGACGACAATTGGGCAAGCGAACCGACGAGTTTGCATTCGTAATATCCCGTACTGGTTCTCCGGTCGGGATAACGCGAATCGTATTTCATGAGCGAGTTGTCCGGATAGGATCCGTCCTCATTGACATAGAGCGATGCATTCCCGTATCCGTCGAGAGGTTTCTGGTTGTAAATGATGGTATTGTCGAAACGTGGATCCCTGTTGACATA
This sequence comes from uncultured Rikenellaceae bacterium, assembly GCA_949284665.1. Classification (GTDB taxonomy): domain Bacteria; phylum Bacteroidota; class Bacteroidia; order Bacteroidales; family Rikenellaceae; genus Tidjanibacter. The sequence continues at coordinate 2,661 of CASDWR010000069.1, forward strand.
AGGATTCTGCGGGTTGTAAGAACCGGCAGCGATTGCGATTTCCTTCTCCTCGTCCGTATAAAGGGGATAACCGTCGATTGTTTCGAAACGACCGACGAAATTTTCGGTCGGGGCTTGTCCGGAAGCATTGTTCGCACCGGAAAAAGGACGGGCAAGATAGATTTCCACATCGCCGGCGCTGTAACGGAACGTACCCATTTTACGGGCCCATATCTGTTCGTTGGAATAGTCGACACCGTAAAAGTTTTTCGTATATTCGCTTTTGTCGAGCAGGATATATCCGTTTTTGCGAGCCACGTCGACTGCTTCCCAGCATGCGATTGCAGCATCTTCCCACAGGGTAAGGTCTCCGCTGGGATTATTCAGCGGGCTGGCAGCATACAGCAAGGCACGACCGCGGAAGGCCTTGGCTGCCACGCCATTGGGTTTGTCCTGATCAGGGTCGGCCAGGTTACCCGCACCGGAAGCTGGATCACGGCGCATCTTTCCGGCCAGATCCAGGTAATTGGCAGCCGTATCGAAATCGTCGGCGATCCGTTTGAGCATTTCGTATGCCGTAGGACGAGGTAAATCCCACTCATCATCTGCACCGAGCGCTTTGTCGATATAGGGAAGGGACCCATACATGCGGAACAGTTCGAAATGACAGAAGGCACGAATGAAATAGGCCTGACCGAGAAAATCGTTCCTTTCGCTATCGGTAATGCCCTCCACCATGTCGATATTCTGAATCGTGAGGTTGGCAACACGGATCGCTTTCCAGGAAGCGGATAGACGGGGAGCCTGCGAGAAGGTTCCCACCCGATTGCCGAAACCGACTCCGTTGATACCGCGTTTGTGGGGCTGCGCATTCTGCATACGACACATATCGCACATGTCGGTCAACGATTCCATGGTCATTTTCTGTTCGATCTTCATACCCCAGTACATCGGGCTGTGTGCCCTGACGTTGCGGTCAGCGGTACCTGAATAGACCGAATAGAAGAAATTCTTGAAATTCTCATAGCTCGAAAACACCTCCTTTTCGCTCAAACCGGAATCCGGAGCCTTGTCGAGATAATCCTCAAGACAGGATGTAAGGCACAAGAGCGACAACATCAGAAGCGAGCACCTTTTTATAATGATACGTACAAAATTTTTCATACTCATACAAATTTAGTCGTTTCAGAAAGACACCTGCAATCCGAACTTGTAGGTTCGCAACTGGGGATAGGTTCCATAAGTCAAATAGGTGTTTTCGGGATCACCCTCCAGCAGAGGGGTAAACGTCAACAGGTTGCTTCCGGTAATATAGAATTTCACGGCTTGTACGCCCATCCACTCCTTGAGTCGACGCGAATTGAGCGTATAGCCGATGTAGAGGTCCTTGAGACGGAGGAAATCGGCCCGGCGCCACGATTTGCCCTTGATCATGGCTGCATAGCCGGCAGACGTTTTGTCTTCGGACAGTCCGGACCACGAAAGGTTCTCCTCGTACCCCGAGGTATAGTGCAAGGCACCGTGTGTACCGTCGAGGTTGTCGGGAGCCCAATAGTTGATGACGGACTGGGTGACTTTATAATTTCCCTTGTAGAATCCATATTCATACATTTGATTATAGTTCACCCACTTGCCGGCATAGCCCTGAAACAGGACACTCACTTCCAGTCCTTTCCAGTTGACCCCGGCACCAAACCCGTACATGATCGGCGGTTGCGTGGAACCCTCCATACGGGTAAGGTCGTTCTGGTCGATCTTACCGTCGCTGTTGTAGTCGAGGAACTTGTAGTCACCCACTACGAGGCTGCTTACCGGAATCGGAGCAATATTGCTGTGTATGTCATCGACCGTAGTGAAGTAACCGTTCCCGGTAAGATAAGCGCCTTTAACCTGGGCGCCGATCGGCGTTCCGGCCACCTTTTTATGACTCAGGGCATAAGGGGCATCGTCTTTGACGATGATTCGGTTTTCGTTGAAGCCGAAGTTCCCGGACACATAGAAACCCCATCCGGAAGAGAACTGTTTATTGTAATCTACCTCCACCTCGAATCCGTGCTTCTTGATCTGTCCTTTGTTGAGTTCCTTGGACGTATTGCCGACCCACATGGGGGTACTGTTGTCGGCCGAGATCAACATCTTATACCTTTTTTCATCGAACAGATCCACTTCGACCATCAGGTTGTTGTTCAGGAAACCCAACTCGATACCCACATCGCGTTTCATCGCCTCTTCCCATTGTGCCACACTGTTGGCGATTTTGTCTTCCTTGATATAACCGTTCCCGTCGACGGAATATTCGCTGATATAGAGCCATCGGTTATTCGCATAGTCGCTACCGACCAACCCCTGCGAGTAGCGCAATTTCAATCTGCTGATCCAGGGCACGGCCTGGCGGAAGAATTTTTCCTCACTTACGACCCATCCCACGGCAGCCGACGGGAAGAAACCGAAACGGTTTCCCGGAGCGAAACGTTCGCTGCCCGTGTATCCGAGGTTGAATTCAAACAGATATTTGTGTGAAAAATCGTATGTAATACGTCCCACGAGTGCCTCGTTGTAGTAAGGGAATTGGGTCGTACGGTCCTGTTCCGACCGGTTAATCAGTGCAAGTCCGGTAACCGTATGCCGGCCGAACGTACGCGAATAGTTGAGCGAGAGATCGTAATAGACATCGTAATAGAAACTCTTGTTGTTGTCATTCACCAAACCGCCCACGTTGATGTACGGCGGATTAGGTGTATAGATATCGCCCGTACCGCCGGTACGGCTCCACGGGTTCTCGCCGGTACCGATCTTCGAAAAGTCGAGCACATAATCGGGCTGTGAATACTGGGTAGTGAGCGAGTTGTACTTGTAATAGGTGCTGAGCGAGAATTTCGCTTTCACCGAAAGACCCGGGGTTATAAAATCGAGTTTCTGATCGAGGATAATATCCGAAAAGAGTTTTGAAGAGCTGTACTGGTTGAATTTCCCGCTGGTCAAAACGAAATAGGGGTTTCGGGTTACATCGCCCGTATTGTCAATCAGACGATCTTCCGCCAATCCGGGATAGTCCGGATCTGGCACCTCCTCCATCACCCACGCCGGATAGTAGAGCGGGTATTTGGTCGTACTCGAACCGAAAATGTATTTCCACAGTTCGTCATCGTTTGCCGGGACGATCGGTTTGTTCTGGATCCCCACGTCGCCGCCCAAATTGAACGAAAGGACCGTGGTAGGAGTAAGGCTGAAGTCAAGGTTCGAACGGTAATTGAACCGGTTGTAGTAGAAACTGGTATCGTAGTTTCCCTTTTTGTAGGATTTGAAGAGGGAACTCTCGTGCGTATAGCCCAGCGAGGCGAAATAGCGCACGAACCTTGTACCTCCCTGAAGTGTAAAGTTGCCGTTGTAGGATGGTGCAAAAGGTTTGGTAAGTTCCTTGAACCAGTTGACATCCGGATATTTGATGGAATTGAGTCTCGTCGAAGGATTGGCATATTCGTTCAACTCTTCTTGCGAGACCAGCGTGCTGAACTGTTGATCATTCATTCGGGCCACGTTCAACAACGACATGGTCGTATAGGCATCGACATGCGAAATCACGTTGATTGGTTCGCTCATACCCATCGAGAACGAGTAGTTCATTCGGGGTTTCGAGCCGGCCGTACCACGTTTCGTAGTTACGAGAATTACGCCATTGGCTCCTTTGGCACCAAAGACGGCCGTTGCCGAAGCATCCTTCAATACCGAGATACTGCTGATCTCATTGGGATCGATTGCGGAGAAGTCGCGTTCCACACCGTCAACCATGACCAGAGGGCTCGAATCGGCAAAACTCGACAATCCACGGATCACAATCTCAGCATCACTGCTTCCGGGCTGTCCGGAGCGCTGAATGGTCGTCACTCCGGACAGTTTGCCGCTGATGGCATTGGTCACGTTGGTCATACCGGACTGAACCAGTGTTTCACCCCGGACCTGGGTAATCGCCCCCACGACACTTTCCTTTTTCTGCACGCCATATCCCACGACGACGATATCCTCCATCACGGCGGCATCCTCCACGAGTTCGATGAAATAGTCAGTTCGAGCCGTAAGTTCGATGTTCTGGGTTTTGTATCCGAGAAAAGAGACTTGCAGGATACCACCCTTTTCATTCGGGATCTCGATCGAAAAAACGCCGTTCGCTCCGGTAGCTACACCGATTACGGTATTACCGTTACGGTAGAGCACATTCGCACCGATAATACCGCCGTTTTTGTCTGTTACCGTACCGGTTACCGTACGTTTTTTTGCCGTATTCTGTGCTTGTGTTTCGCCGGCACAAAGGCAGAAAGACAAAAGAATCGAGACCGCAAATATCACTTTGAGCAGAACGGGGAAACGATGCCGGGCACCGATCCGTTCTTCACGATTGGTAAAGTTTTTCATATTTGCTCGGTTCACTCATGTTAGTATTAAATTATATTAATCAAACGATTACGCAATAAAAGGTTAGCTCAGTACAACGGTCATCCGACATCTCATTTTCGAATTGCGTCGAAAATGATCGCACCGTAAAAGTAATGGAACCTTTGCAAGCCGATTGATACTTTAGTACATATCCGTTTGCAAAAAAGTACATTTTTTATTTCACACCTACATTTACTGTCGCTTCGCCGCGTATGTCAGCGGAAGAAGCACCCACAAGCAATTTGTAGATACCGGGTTCGAGTACCCAACCGGCCTGCCCCGCATCGTAATAGGCCCACTCGTCGACGGGCAATTCGATCTCCACCCTGCGTGTTTCGCCCGGTTTCAGGTCCACCACTTTTTTGAACCCTTTCAGTTCCTTCTCCGCACGCAAAACCGCCGACTCGCTTTCGCGTTTCACATAAACCTGTACCGTTTCGCTACCGGAGACTTTTCCCGTATTGGTCACGTCGACCGACAGCGCTACCCGATCTCCGGATTTGTATGTTTTCTTGTCGACTTCAGGCGTTCCGAAATCGAAAACCGTATAGGAAAGTCCATGGCCGAAAGCGAACAAAGGTCTGATATTCTTGGTGTCGAACCATCTGTATCCCACAAGGATACCCTCGGAATAACATTGATGGCCGTCAACCCCCGGATAACTTTTCGGGCCGAACGAGACGGCCGCATTGTCTTCCAGCACGACAGGGAAAGAGAACGGCAACTTTCCGGAAGGATTCACGTCGCCCGACACGACGGATGCAATCGCATTTCCGGCCTCGCTACCCAGATACCATGCCTGCAAAACGGCAGGAACCCGGTCCAGCCACGGCATTGCCACGGCATTACCGCTCACCAAAATCACGACTACATTATCGTTTACCTTAACCAGTTCATCGATCAACCGATCCTGACCGTACGGAAGATTATACTCTTTTCGGTCGGTGCTTTCGGCATCCTGATGATTGTTTTTATTCAAACCGCCCACAAAAAGCACGACATCCGCATCGGCAACTGCTTTCACTGCCTCGTCCGACAAAGCCCTGTTTTCGGTTTCGTTCGCATCGGGTGCATATCCATGCACATAAGCCACCTGACAATTCGAACCGAAACGGGTTATCAATCCTTCGAGAGGAGTAACTTCATACGCTGCCTTGAGACGCGAACTGCCACCTCCGGCAGTTTGGATACGGGTGGCATTGTCACCAACCACAACGATACGTTTCACATTCCCGGGATCCAGAGGGAGTACTTTTCCTTCGTTCTTAAGCAGCACAATACCTGCCTCTGCAATTTTGCGGGCTGCCTCCGAGTGCTCCTCGGTCACGAAACTCCCCCAAGGGCGGTTCCGGTTCATCGAAGTCCGGAAGATCAGGGTCAGGACCCGACGCGCCTTGTCATCGAGCGCTGCCATCGAAACTTCCCCCGCACGCAGAGCTTCCAAATATGGTGTTGCAAGATAGTAGCGATCGAAAGCATTCGCTTCGCTTGTAGTCAACCCATCGGTTCTTGTTCCCATTTCTATATCCAGGCCGTTTTCGGCTGCCTGTTTCGTATCATGAGTACCGCCCCAATCCGAAATCACCGCGCCGTCGAACCCCCACTCTTTTTTGAGAATCTCATTCAACAGGATTTGGTTATGGCAACAATGTTCTCCCCTATATTTATTATAGGCACCCATAATGGACCAAGCGCCGCCCTCCTGTACGGCTGCCTTGAAAGCGGGCAGATAAATTTCACGCAAGGCACGATCGTCGACTTCCACATCGATTTCCAGACGAGACTTCTCCTGATTATTGAGTGCAAAATGTTTCACACAAACGGCCACTCCGTTTTTCTGTACGGCCTGCACATACGGTACTACCATTCGGGAGGCGAGATAGGGATCTTCACCCATATATTCGAAATTACGACCGTTGAGCGGAAGGCGGTAAATATTCACTCCGGGACCGAGCAAGACATCTTTTTCACGATAACGGGCCTCTTCTCCGATCGATTTGCCGTAAAGAGCGGAGAGGTCGGGATCAAACGTAGCAGCCAAAGCCGTCAGTGCTGGGAAAGCCGTACATGAATCGCTTGTCCATCCGGCTTCTTTCCAACTGTCCCACGATATCTCTTCTCGAACACCGTGAGGGCCATCGCTCATCATCAATTCGGGAATTCCGAGACGGGGCACACCGGGGCTGGTAAATTTCGACTGAGCGTGACATAACGCCACTTTTTCTTCCATGCTCATCCGGGAAAGAGCATCCTCAACCCTTTCAGCGATCGACTTGCTCTCATCGAGATAGATCGGGATTTCACTTTTCGTTCCGCATCCGACAAAAGCGGACATTGCACATGCCAATACGGCAATCAGCCACGATTTAGATTTCATTTTCACTAATTTTGGGATTGATCGTTTCACATTGAGATATTCCATATCATATAATTCTGACGGGGTCTGTTCCCTTGTGTGCAGCATCTGTTTCACAAAAACGATATTCTGCGAGAAGCAGGGATACCATACTCTGCGACGAATCATTTCTGCTGTCCACGGCCGCTGTCAAAGAACCGGATCAGATTCCAGACATTGAGATTGATTTCTGCAGCTTTTTCAAGCATCGGAACATACGGATTGAAGTCGTTATCCACAACCCCCTTGTTGGAATCACGATTACTGGGATCGGTTTTAAGATTTTCGGGATCATTGTCCTGATAGGTAAACCAATGCCATCCCACACAATTTTTGCTTTTAAGCAATTCGATCGTAAAATTCTGATAAAAATACCCCCTGTCGAGTTGCGTATGCACATTCCAACCCGCACCCGTATTATTGGGCAGTCCCGAATCTTCACCCTTGACATACCATTCGGTAATCAGGAACGGTTTCCCGGACCATTCGCCCCATGCGGCCATACGTTCCCGAGAAGGTTGCCAATGGCGATAGTGGTTAATGGAGATCACATCCATGTAGCGTCCGGCCACCTCAAAGATTTCAGGGCTTGTCAGTTCCTGGTTCCGTTCCTGATTGAACCTGCAACCAAGGAACAAATGATTGGGATCGACTTTTCGAAGTGCCCGGGTTACCTTTTTCATGTAGGTCTCAAACACATAGGCATAGAACGCCCTTTCATCCGCTTGGGTTACTTCATCGAGCGTCGCACCGTCGTGTCCTTTTCGCCGGTCGAGCCAATCTCGGGCAGCCAGATACCCCGCTTCGTCCTTGGCGAGCAAGGTCAGATGGCGTCTGAGCATATCATCCGGCCACGGGAGTTCGTTATCGGTGAAATACCCCAGAAGGAACTTGTCGTCACGATATTGGGCAAGCGGAGCGATGCTTTTCTCGACATAGGTATCGAATTCGGGATCGAATACCATCGGGAGATCGAACCGATACCCTTGCCAACCCGCCACACGGTATTTGCCGCCGAACCGTTTGCGATGTTCGGCACGATAGTTCCCCATCGGGTTGACTATCACCGTATAGACCAAAGGCTGTTCCATGCGGCGGAGCAAGCCGACATTCGACCATGCACCGGCTGCATTGAAACCATACCCTTTCAGCATGGCGGTTTCCTGTTCTGCCCATTGTTCATCGGAACCGTACTTTCCCTTCAATGCACGACGCTGCCGGTCGGAAGAGCCGGGTCGATATACGGCGACCCCTTTGCAATAAAAAGGATAACCCTCCGGATCGATCAACCACCAGCGACCATCGATTTGTTGGGTACGGAAAAACCCCGTCGCTTCCTGCCGATTCGTCATCCAGCTTCCGTACTGATTGACTGGAGGAGACTTACGTTCCTTATAACCGGGGATCCGATCGTACGTTTGTGTCGAATAGCTCTTCCATTGGGGATCGCGGGCATTCTTTCGTGCCTCTACATCTATCATGGGAGCATGTTTCGATTTTTCCTGCGTGTTGCCCGCATACGGAATAATCCACCCAAGCATCATGATTGCTGCCAGGCGGTAAAAGTTTCGTTTCATTTCGGTTATTTTATTTCGGGTTTTTGTTCTATGCTCTCTTTTTGTTCACTTTCCTGTCCATCTCTTCGTTTTTCTATTTTTCTCCCCTCCTTTCCTTTCTCTTCATAAGCCGTATTCTCCAAGGAATTTCTTTCCTCTCTTTATCTCGCCCCCTTTCTTCGTCTACTCCTTGTTTTCTATTGTTCTCTCCAAACCCCATATTCCACGATCCCGCGCTTTCTTGGGACATTCCGTTTCCCTGCCCGTTTCAGAAAACCGGCACCTCATCCATCCTTCTATACATAAAGACTGTTAACAAAAATAGGGGATTCCTGTCGGACCATATGAACCGATCGTACAATATTACTGAAACTATCATTCAAAATCCGATTACGCGCTTTATCACCACCTCGAAACGATTCCGACAATCAGTCGATCCAAGCAGTTTCTCCCTCAACTGAAAATTGTGTCGCACCGTGCCTGACGACCACCTACTCCAAAACATTCGACTCTTCTACGTACCGGAGCGATTCTTATTACCAAAAACACTCCCCGTCCCTCAAAAAAACAGGCTGCCTTTTCCAAGGCAGCCTGCGACATATCTGCGATTCGTCATATCATTATGCTTCTCCGTCCAGTTTCGCAAGCGCAAAAGCATAGGCACCGAGCGAAATCGCCATACTTGCTCCGAGTTTCGAAGTAATCACGCCCACCCGTTTTTCAGGATCGTATACCACCTCGTCGTCCGATCCGAAGACTTTGATTTTTCGCTGATCTCCGCGAGCGAACCGGTCGAACTCGGTTTCGTCATCCAGATCATACACCTTCATCTGTACTCTGTCGAGTTTGTCGCCACCGAGGGTTTCGATTTGCGAACGCATCTCCCGCAGCAGGGCAGGCATAATCAAATCATTCGAGCGAGTGATATTTCCCCCTATCACAATCAACCCATCGATCATGGTGACAGCCGTAGCCATGGCATCCCCGGCAATTTCGCCCATTTCGGCAAAAGCCTTAAGTGCAGCATCCCTGTCGCCTTCCAATTGTCCGCGAGCGATCTGACTAATCATATAGGGATCCAGATCCGGTCGTGTATCGCCGGAAAGTTCAGCATAAACTCTTTTGATCGCCCGGGCAGAAACACCCTCCTCAACAATCACGCCGGGCATTTTCTTGTGACGCAGACAGAATGTCTCCACACACGAATTATCTCCGATATGCAACTTGTTGTCAGCTACGAATCCGAACCCGAATCCGGTACCGAACGTATATCCCAGAAGATTTCTGTATTGTTTTTCACTCCCTTTGCGACGCAGTTTTTCGTTCACTTCCGGCAATACCCCTGCCAAAGCCTCGCCATATGCGTACAAATCGGCATCGTTGTTGATGTATACCGGGATTCCGAAACGGGATTCAAGAAAGGCTCCCAAAGCCACCCCATCACGGAATGAAGGGAAATTTGGCAGATACCCGCCGATAATTCCGTTGGGATAATCGGCCGGGCCGGGAAAGGCGAAACTGATGGCTACCGGTTTTTCCGACAACTGTTTTTTCACACGGGTAAAACCCTCCACCATCGTCATCAAACATTTTTCAAGGTTATCCGCATTCGAAGGCATGGAGATCGGTTCGGTTACGAATTTGTTTCCGCGTACGGCCCCGAATACGAAATTCGTTCCGCCGGCATCGAGAGTCAGTACGACTCGAGAATCAAATTGATACATAATATGTCAAAATATTTCTGATGATTCATTTCGGCAGTTGCACCCACCTATTTCGCTCGGAGAGAGATAATCAAAACAAACGATGCTGCCCTTTCACCCCGGCACGGTCTCCATGCCGACGGGAATTCTCCAACGGAAACGGAAGTACGGTGTCGAACTCTAACGACAAAAATAACAAGATTTTCCGATAAAACACGACTCCCGACCCTCATTTTTTCATGACAACGCCACGAATGTCGACCGAAAAAGTGTGCAATCAAGCAACGGCACACCGCATCGGCAGCAATTCCGGACTAAAAACGACTTATCGGATATCCATAAAATCGAAAACTCGCGAAACCATTCCTTTTATTCTGAATCACCCATGAATTCGCAATTTGCGTGATTTTCGGTATTCGGAAGGAGAACACCCTTTTTGCCGTCGAAAAAATTTGGACGGTGTCGCCTGGTCGGAAAAGTGGAGCATGAGGGCAATTTCCTGTACGGACTTGTCCGTATCATCCAACAACTTGACAATTTCACCGATAAGCATGCGATTAATCATTCCCGAAACGGACTCTCCAGTAATTCGGCGAACGATTCGACTCAGATATTGCGGTGTAATGCAAAGCAATGATGCATAGAATCCGACCGTATGTCCCTGTTGAATATACTGCGGCAACAAACGGGTGAATTGCATAAACAACTTGTCCATACGTCCCGATTCCGATTGCTCTCCTCCACTCCCCGTTCGATGCAGATACGAATCAGCGACATCGAGCAAGAACATCCAAAAAGCGTTTTTCAGCATCTCGGAACGAAAGTAGTGCGATCTGTTTCGCAACACGGCCTCGATATTTTCGATTCGTTGCCAATAACCTTCCATCGTGGCTCTCTCCTCGACGAATACAGGGCTTTTTTGGGTTTCGAGTATGTAAGAGAATGGGAAAGGGGGTTTATTTTTAATCAGATCGCTCAAGAAATTCTCTGTGAACAATAACTGACAAGCTTGCAGGTTTCGTGAAATGGAGATCAGTTCCAGTGGCATCACATCGAGGATATCGGCAAATCCGTTTCGGGAGAGAGAACAGGCACGGCCATCTATCCGAACATGCATCTCACCCTCGCGGACCAACAAAAAAGAGTGGACCCCTTCGAAAACCATGGGGGTCGAAGTCCATGTTTCGGCCGTTATTTTCCACAAAGCGAATCCCTCATCCGAAAAAAGGCAATAACGGCCATAAAGAGTCGTGAAATCCTTGAAATCCTTGAAATCCATCCCTCATCTTCTTGGAGACAAAGATAACCATTATAATGGAATTTCGGACAATCCGGCTGTTGCGGGAAAGAGTGCTCCATGACAATTCCATGAAGGAATTACAGAAGGCCATTCCCCCTTACGGGACGAACCGGTTTTGCTGCGGGAGGCACATGCAACCCATGGACGGGACATAACGACCCTCAATGTTTCATATCGACAAATATTGTTTCCAGATATTCCGATTCCCTAATAGAAACCGCAAACAGGTTTTATATTGACAAACACTGTACAAGGAGAGACAAACGATCCGAGACGATTTCGTCGTTTGCGTCTGAAGCAATCGGACAACGACGGGCGACATGGGATCGTACCGATCGCACCCGACCCGCAGATAATGTCGGATCGGGTGGTAAAATACGAAAAACTTATCAACCATGTACATAAAAATGAATAGAAACAAATTTTTAAATGTCATGATTCCGGCAGGTATGATGGCATTGTTTATCTCGTCCTGTACGGGTCGCTCCGTCTCGGAGAGGACAATCGACTATCCGATACTTGTCGTGACGACAGGCAACGAGACCCTGTACACCTCATATTTGGCAACGATCAGAGGGCGCCAGGATATCGAGATATACCCGCAGATATCCGGAAAAATCACAAAAGTATGCGTAAAGGAAGGAGAGGTGGTTCGAAAAGGGCAAACACTTTTCGTAATCGATCCGGTTCCCTACGAAGCGGCCTTGCGGGTTGCCGACGCCAATCTTGCCGCAGCCGAAGTGGGAGTCGAATCCGCACAACTCGACTACGAGAGTACCAAAGAGTTGTATGAACATCAGGTCGTCTCGTCGGGCATAGTATGACAGGAGGCAGCGGTTCTTCAAGCGGTATGTTGGTACTGCAACTCAAGGACTGGAGTGAACGGAGAGGCGAAGACCACTCTTCAACGGCAATCATGACACGGCTGAACGAAGACATGCGTCACATCACCGATGCTGAAGTTTTCGTCATGGCCCCGAGCATGATCGACGGTTACGGTACAGGTAACGCCGTCGAGTTATACCTGCAAGACCGGAAAGGGGGTGAGATTCGTGATTTCTACAACATCACCCAGAATTTCCTTGCTGTCCTGAACAACAGGGAAGAGGTTATGTCGGCCTTCAGTTCTTTCAAAGTAGACTATGTGCAGTACGTAGTGGACATCGATGCCGCCAAATGCAAACGAGCCGGGATCTCACCATCCGACATTCTGGATGTGATTTCGGGTTATTACGGAGGAATTTATGCTTCGAATATCATCCGGTTTTCGAAAGTCTACCGAGTAATCATTCAGGCCGATCCCGAATATCGCCTTGATCCGGGCTCGCTCGACAACATCTATTTCCGTGTCGGCGATAAAATGGCCCCTGCCAGCCAATACGTTACACTCACAAAAACTTACGGTCCCGAAGGGCTCAACAGGTTCAATCTTTTCAATGCCATTTCAATCAACGTCACAATAGCCGACGGGTACAGTTCGGGCGATGTGATTGCCGCCATATCCGAAGTGGCCGGCGAAACGCTTCCCGAAGGGTACAGTTACGAATTCGGCAGCTCCTCGCGAGAAGAACACGGTTCGAACAACACCGTCTTCATCCTTGTTGTTTGCGTCATTTTCATCTACCTATTGTTGTGTTCGTTATACGAGAGTTTCTTTGTGCCGTTCGCTGTCATTCTTTCCGTTCCGTTCGGTATTTTGGGTTGTTTCGCTGCCGCCAAAATCTTCGGTGTGGAGAACAACATCTATCTTCAAACGGGAATGATCATGATTATTGGCCTGCTGGCAAAAACCGCCATCCTCATCACCGAATATGCAGCACAACGTCGAGAAGCAGGCATGAGTATCGAAGAAGCAGCATACGATGCAGCAAAAGTTCGTCTGCGTCCGATTCTGATGACCGTCCTTACTCTGATCTTTGGCATGTTGCCTCTTTTGTATGCCACTGGCGCCAGTGCCAACGGGAACCGTACCTTGGGAGCCGGAATCGTAGGCGGCATGCTCATCGGCACGATCGCCCTGCTCTTTTTCGTCCCGCCGCTTTTCATCCTCATGCAACGCTTGCAGGAAAAATACGGATTCATCATACACAGAAAAAATGAAGACCATGAACAACTTAATAGTTAATCGGACACCGCTCTATCGGATATTGCGGATTATACTTCCCGCTGCAATTTGTTGCGCTGTAACGGGATGCGGAATTTACGACACATTCCGGTCCTCGCAATACAGGATCGACAACTCGGCCTACGGCGATATTCCCATTTCGGACACGACCTCAATGGGTACGATCCGGTGGCAGGACTTTTTCCACGACGATGCGTTATGCAGACTGATCGACACTGCATTACGGAACAATGCGGATCTCCAAACGGCCCAAATGAAAACCGAAGAGGCACAGGCAGCACTCCGTTCGTCAAAACTGGCTTTTCTGCCCTCGTTCGATGTTTCGCCGGAAGTTGTTTACGATGGAGCGACAACCGTACGATTGCCGGTAAATGCCAGTTGGGAAGTAGACCTGTTCGGATCACTCCGCAATGCCAAACGCGGAAAACTCGCCGCATTGTTGCAAAGCGATGCCTATGCACAGGCCGTACGTTCGCAACTGATAGCTACGGTAGCTACGACCTACTACTCCCTATTGGCACTCGATGCCCAGCAGGAGATCTATAAAGAAACAGAACAAAGTTGGAAACAAAATGTAGAAGTCACACGCCGTTTGATGGAAGCGGGGCGATACAACGCTGCATCGCTGGCACAAACCGAAGCCGATTACTACAATGTCCGTAACAATCTTGTCGACATTGAACAACAAATTCGGGAAACGGAAAACCGTCTCTGTTCCTTGCTCGGCTGGACCCCCCGGACGATCGATCGGGGTTGCTTGAAAGATTGGACCAGACCGGAAATCGTATCCGTCGGGGTCCCGGTCCGCACGCTGGCCAATCGTCCGGACATCAAGCAATCGGAATATGCCCTTGCCGAAACCTTCTATTCGGTCAACATGGCACGTTCGGCACTCTATCCATCATTGACAATTTCGGGTAGCTACGACTTTCGTGAAACGTTTTACGAAGCGATCGGATCCCTGTTACAACCTCTTTTCCAACGCGGATCGTTACGGGCCAATCTGAAGATTGCCGAAGCGCAACGCCAGGAAGCAGAAATCGCTTTCCGGCAATCGGTCATCGATGCCGGAATCGAGGTGAACGATGCATTCATTGCTGTCAAGAGTTCCCGAGCCAAACGTGAAAACTGTGCAAAACAGGTCATGTACTTGCAAAATGCGGTAACCTGTACGCAGTTGCTGATGAAACACGGCACTACGACCTATCTGGAGGTACTTGCTGCACAAGAGGGTTTGTTGGAGGCACAAATCAACGAAGTCGTAAACAGCCTGTCGGAAATTTCAAGTACAATCACGCTGTATCAGGCACTCGGAGGAGGGGCAGTTTGAATCTCTCATTCCCCCTTCTGGTCGCAATTATAACCCAACGCAACTAAACAAACATATCGAAATTTAAAAATAAAAAACATGAAAAAAACAATATTTATCGGATTGTCGTTAACCTTGGCCGCACTATCGGTTCAGGCACAAACCGAACGACGAATTCTCACGAAAGCAGAACAGACGAATTCCCGTGAATGGGAAATTTCGAAACAGGAAGAAGCCATCCGCGATTCCATCGCATATATTCAAGCACTCGACGCATTGGAACGGCTCGATTTTGTACTGGAAGCCGACCAATTGCAATTTCGACGAGGAAGGATGGCGTACGTCTCGACCGTGACGAATTTCATTTCCTTGTCAGACGACGAAGCGACCGTTCAGATCGCGCCCTACAATGACGGCGGCCCGAACGGTGTCGGCGGCATAACATTGGTTGGACGGGCTTCGGACATTCGGATCAAAACAGACAAAAAAGAGAATACCTACTTTTCTATGGATGTCATGGGCACCGGACTTTCCGCAACGGTCGACATCGTCCTCCCGAAAGGGTCAAATCGTGCATCGGTGACCGTCAACCCCTATTTCCACGGAAATCGCATCACGCTTTACGGCAATCTCTATCCCTCCAATCTGTCCCAGATTTTCAAAGGCAGAAGTTTTTAAAGGGAATTAGACAATGAAGTAGGGTGAATTTTTAGTGAGGTTCTTTTGGAGAGAAAGGGGACAAGGGAGCAAAAACAGTGTACATGAATACCCGAATCTCCGAAACAATAAATATGGACAAAGAGTTATTATTCGAACGTACTTCCGTACCGAAGGCCGTTCTCATCAATGCCGTACCGGCGATTGTCAGTATGGTGGTGATATTGGCATACAACATAGCCGACACCTTTTTCATCGGTCAAACCGGCGA
This sequence comes from uncultured Rikenellaceae bacterium, assembly GCA_949284665.1. GTDB lineage: Bacteria > Bacteroidota > Bacteroidia > Bacteroidales > Rikenellaceae > Tidjanibacter. The sequence goes on from CASDWR010000069.1 coordinate 18,387, forward strand.
CGAGTTATAAGTTGCCGCCGTATCGCTGGCCACCCCGGTTTTCCTTCTTTTCATGGCAATCGGCACACTCTACGGCATCGGTGGCACATCCGTCATCTCACGTGCTTTCGGGGAGAGGAAAGACGATTATGCACGCCGGGTAAGTTCCTTCTGTTTTTACGCCTCTCTTTTCACCGGAATTCTATTTATCATCCTTTTTTATTCCGGGATGGATATGATACTTTCCTGGGTCGGGGCGAGCACAGCAACTCGTGACTATGTACGCGTCTACCTCGAATGTGTGACATGGAGTGCTCCGTTTGTTATTCTCTCCACTGCTTTCAGCAACATCATCCGCGCCGAAGGTCGCTCCATGGAAGCGACCACGGGCATGATGGCCGGAACGATTGTCAACATTGTGCTCGACCCGATCCTGATCTCCGTGCTCGATATGGGAATCGAAGGCGCGGCATGGGCAACGGTCGCAGGCAACCTTCTCGCGGCAACCTACTACTGGATCATTCTTATCGGCAAGAAATCGCAACTTTCCATAGCCTGGAAGGATTTACGACCGGATACAAAACTTCTGAAAGACGTTTTTGCAATCGGCATACCGGCTTCGCTCAACAGCATCATGATGAGTATCTCGAACATCGTATTGAACCTGTTTTTGTCATCATACGGAGACATTTCCGTAGCGGCAATGGGAGTTGCCATGAAGGCCAACATGGTAGTTGTGTTGCTGCTGATCGGACTGGGACAAGGCATACAACCTCTGTTGGGTTACTGTTATGGCTCAGAGAAACAGGTACGTTTCAAACGAGTAATCCGTTTTTCGAATGTTCTGGCAGTTGCCATGGGCACATTTTTAACAGCGGGATGCTATCTTTTTGCCGAAGAGATTATCCGTATATTCATCGACTCGTCCGAACTGTTCGAACATGGCGTTCTTTTTTTACGTATCCTTTTGACGTCCGGCCCTTTTCTCGGGATATTATTCGTATATAACAACGCCCTGCAAGCCGTAGGAGCTGCACGCGACTCGCTCCTCCTTTCATTGAGCAGACAAGGATTCATCTTTCTGCCCTGCCTGGTAATCTTTAACCGACTTTTTCACTTGGGAGGATTGGTTGTCGCACAACCCGTTGCAGATATTCTCTCCTGTCTGATAGCGTATCTGTTGTTCCGGCATACGATGCGTCAAAGGTCACAGGGAAAAGAGAGCCGATTACAATTGTTGTCCGACCAACCATGATGTAGGCATGGCGGTCGGAGCAAAAAAATCACCCGAAAAATATTGCCGCAGAGCGTATTGTTAGTGCTCCGCGGCAATACGCCAATTATGTTACGAACAGATGACTATAATGCAGCCAAGCATTTATTTTCCAAAATTGTAATTATCGTCGATCATTCTATTTACGGCATAGAGCATCGCCTTATAATGAGCTCTGTCCTGTAAGGGAGCCGAATCGACTCTTTTTGATAACAAGGTACGGACTTTCAGCATCATGTCGAAATAGTAGGTTGACGACTCATCGATCACTGTAGAACGTATCCAGTTTTGCCAGGCATAACCGTATCCGAAATGGGTTTCGAACATGTGGTTCGCCACATAAAAACTTCCTTTTTCAGCTTCGATCTGCCGCAAAATCGATTCAAAACCGGCCATACGTCCCGTTTCATCCATTCCATACAGCAGCATCTGATCGACCGTAGGTGCATAAGCCTCTTCGAAAGAGATCATACCGTCGTTCAACGAAGAAAGTTTCCGGGCTCCAATATTGCTGACCGACACACTCATCATGTTAATCATCGCCTTTTGTAGGATTTTGTCTCCCTCGGTCAACCTGCGATTTTCGATGGCACTTTCCCATGTTCCCTGGTAAAGATCCTCGAAGAACTGGGCAACCGTATAGGGGTTCTCCTCAGCAAGAAACGCCGAAAGTGTCACGCTCTGATAAATCTTCGTCAACGTATTGGCAAGCGTATTGTTCACGGCGGGTGAGAACTTCATATTAAGACTGAATTTCCGGTAAATATCCTCACTATCAAGCCATCCGTTGGTACTGAATTGTTTGAGTACCCACTTGAGGGAAGCTTGCTGACGTTCGCGAGGGAC